>CAZDNN010000014.1:0-3054 GCA_964506385.1 uncultured Planctomycetota bacterium | reverse complement strand
GTTCAGGCTGGCCCTCCTCAGGCTGACCTGCTTCGGGTTGCCCGGCTTCCGGCTGGCCGGCTTCGGGCTGGCCCTGCTCCGGTTGGCCTGTCTCAGGCTGGCCGGCTTCCGGCTGGCCCGCCTCCGGTTGCCCGGCCTCCGGCTGTCCCTGCTCAGGTTGACCCGCCTCGGGCTCCCCGGCTTCCGGCTGTCCCTGTTCAGGTTGTCCCGCTTCCGGTTGGCCTGCTTCCGGCTGACCCTGCTCAGGCTGGCCCGCCTCCGGCTGGGCGGCCTCTGGCTGTCCTTGTTCAGGTTGTCCCGCCTCCGGCTGGCCCGGCTCGGGTTGGCCGGCTTCGGGCTGGTCGAGGGCGTGGGGCTCGACGGCGTCGGCGAGGAGGTCCTGGGCCTGTTCGAGCTGGCGGGCCTGGTCGGCGGCGGCGCGGACGGCCTGGTCGATGTCGTTCTGGACGGCCTGTTCGAGGCGCTCGTGGGCCTGTTCGAGGTTCTGCTCGGCCTGTGCGGCGTTCTGGTCGGCGCGGGCGAGGCGGTCCTGCTGGGCGGCCTGTTGGGCCTGCTGCATCTCCTGGGCGGCCTGCTGGAGGGCCTGGGCGGCGGCCTGCTCGGGGCGGTGGGCCTGCTGGGCGAGTTCCTGGGCGAGCTGCTCGGTGTCGCGCTGGAGTCCCTGCATCTGCTGGGCGAGCTGCTCGCGGCGCTGCTGGGCGATGGGCTCGGGCAGGTTGCCGAGCTCGGCGACTTGCTGGCGGGCAAGCTGCTGGCGAAGCCTCTGCTGGCGCTCGATGAGCTGGGGGATCTGCTGGGCCTGCTCGGCTCGGCGTGCGAGGCGCTGGCGCTGCTGCTCGGCCTGGCGCTGGTCGGCGGCGGCGAAGGCCTGCTGTTGCTGTGGGGTGGGCTGCTGGAGCTGGTGTTGGGCCTGGGCGAGGTCGCGGAGTGCCTGAGCGGCGGCCTGCTCGGCCTGCTGGGGCTGGGCCTGCCGGAGTGCCTGCTCGGCGCGCGCCATCTGCTGTGCGGCGGCGGCGAGTCGCCGCAGGTTCTCGGGCTGCTCGTGCATGCCGGCGCGGCGCTGGGCGTCGCGGACGGCCTGTGCGAGGTCGTGGGTCTGCCGGGCGAGGCGGGCCTGCTGATCGGCGAGGCGCTCGAGTTCTTGCTTCTGCTCGGGGGTCGGCTTGTCCTGGATGTCGCGGGCGACATCGTGTGCCTCGCGGACCAGCTCCTTCTGCTCCTCGACGAGGTCGTCGAGCTTGTCCTGGAGTCGCGTCTCGAAGGCGGTGCGGGGCCGCTCGGCCTCGGGCGTCTGGGGCTCGGCGTAGAGGCGGATGAAGTGGATGTCGGAGACCGAGCGCTTCGGCCCGGCCACCGCATCGTTGTCCACCGCGTAGGCATAGTAGCCCACGATGTCGCCCGCCCTGGCGCCGATGGCCGCGAGGTCGAGGCTCGGCTCGAGGGTCCGCGCGCGGGTCAGCTCCTCGGGCTTCTCGAGCACCTGGGGATGCTCGGCGCCGCCGATGCTGTGGACGAGGCCCAGCTCGGTGAGGCCGAAGTCGTCGGACGCCTCGACGGCCAGCGGCACCACGTCGCCCGGCTGCGCGACGATCTCCCGCGGCGGCTTGCGGATGCGCACGACGGGATAGGCGTCGTCGAGCGCGCGGATGGGATAGGGGATGGGGTTCCTGTTCTGCCGGCCGCTGGTGTCGGCGAGGCGGACGCGGTAGTGGTCGGTCCGCTCGACGACGAAGCTGCCGGTGAGGGTCGCCTCGTCGCAGACGAGCTGGACGTCGTCGCCCTCGTCGAGGTCGAGGCTGCCCGAACGCAGCGGGACGTTGGCCCGTCCGGTCAGCTCGACGCGGGTGCCCCGCAGTGCGGTGACGCCGCCGAAGGCGTTGGTGAGCACCTGGGGGGGCCGGCCCGTGTAGTCGGGGAAGACGAGCCGCAGGTCGAGCGCGTCGAGCCTGGGCTCGGTGTAGACCTCGACGCTGTAGGGGCGGCTGCGGCCGTCGCGCGCGGAGATGCGGTAGATGAACGACTCGCGCAGGTCGGCGAGGGTGGCGGCGAAGTGATGGGGGCCGAGCTGGCTCATCGGCTCCGAGCGCCGCTCGCCGTTCGCCAGGGTCAGATGCAGCGTGGCCCGCTTGGGCTGGATGCCGACGGTGCGGACGCTGAGGGTCAGGTCGCTGCGCTTAGGGACCTCGCGGTCGCCCAGTGTGCTCTCGTCGATGCGGGTGAACGTGGGCGGCGGGATGTCTGCCCACGGGACGGCGAGCCGCTGGAAGCTCGGCAGCGCCAGGTGCGGACACAGCGCGGCGTAGAGCACGACTAGCAGCGTCACCAGGCCGCCGACGGCCGCCAGGATCTCGGGCCGCCGCCAGTCCACCGTCCTGTCGAAATCCACGTCCCCCGTCCGCTCGGCGGTCGAGCGCACCAGCTCGTCCACCAGGACGGGCGAGGAGAAGCGCTCGGTGCGCTCGGGGTCCTCGGCGAACTCGACGGAGGTGCTGAGCGCGGTGCCCAGCTCCGGGTACTGGTGTTCGACGGCCGCGGCGACCCGCCTGCGCACGATGCCCCGCACGATCGGCAGGATGACGAACCGATAGAGCAGCACTCCCGCCACCGCCAGACACACCGCCAGCGCAACCGCGCGGCCGGCGCGGGAGAACTTCACCAACAGGTCCAGCAGGCTGTAGCCCAGCAGCTCGCCCAGCAGGACGGTCACTACCAATGCCGCGCCGAGCAGCTTGAAGCGCAGGCGCTGGAGCCGTCGCGTGTGGTCGAGCCGCTCCGCGAGCGGATCGTAGCGTGATGCCATGACATGACCCCCTAGATGACACCGAGCATAGCGCCTGCCGCGCCGGCGATCAACTGAAATCCTGGCGGCCCTCGCGACCCATTACAGGGCCTGACATCCTTTTACAGGCCCCATCGCCGCCGCGCCGACGCCCCACCACACGGGGAGGCTGCCGCCGCCGCTCGCTCACCACGACGCGGCACAAGGCGCGCAGCGAAGAACGCAACCGGGCACGATGCACGGGGGCATTGGACGATAATTGCGGACCTGTTTAG
>CAZDNN010000013.1:0-26576 GCA_964506385.1 uncultured Planctomycetota bacterium | reverse complement strand
CGCACGGGCCCGACAGGCGGAATCGCTCGCTTCCCCTTGCGGCAGCGTCGCTTAGGGCATCGACGGCAACACCTGGTGAGGAATCCGGACTAGGGGAGTCGTGAGATGCCTCGGCCGGGCCGTGTCCGAGCGGCTTGAACGAGGAGGATCGGTGAACCATGTCTGCCTCGGCCAGACTCCGTGCCGTTACGTCCCCCCGCTGGCAGGGCTGTATCCTGGCCGTGGCTGCGGCACTCGCCGTGGCCAGGACAGGGCTCTGCGCCCAGCCCCTCGCGCCGTTGCCGCAGGGCGTGGAGGCGGTGTGGGACCTGGGCAAGGCACACCGCGAGACGACGCCCACGCGCGAGCGCATCTGCATCAACGGACTGTGGTGTTGGCAGCCCGCGGACCCCAGGAGCGATCGGGTGCCCGACGGCGGCTGGGGGTACTTCAAGGTGCCTGGGGGCTGGCCAGGGGTCACCAACTACATGCAGAAGGACTGCCAGACGGTGCACGCGCATCCAAGCTGGGAGCACCAGAAGCTGGCCGATATCACGGCGGCGTGGTATCGGCGCGAGATCACAGTCCCCGCTACGTGGGCAGGGCGCCGTATCGCGGTGCACGCGGAGTACCTCAACTCCTTCGCTGCGGTGTACGTCGATGGGAAGAAGGCTGGCGAGATCCAGTTCCCAGCGGGCGAGGTGGATCTCACCGCGGTGTGCCGTGCGGGAGGCAAGCACGTCCTCAGCCTGTTGGTGGTGGCGATGCCGCTCAAGGGGGTCATGCTCTCGTATAACGACAGCAACTCGGCGCGCACGGTGAGGGGGTCGGTGGCGCGGCGTGGCTTGTGCGGCGACGTCTATCTCGTCGCCACCCCTGCGACGGCGCGCCTCGGCAACGTGAAGGTGGACACCTCGGTGCGCAAGTGGGAGATCACCTTCGTGGCTGCGCTCCACGATCTGGCGGCGGACGCGCGGTATGCCCTGCGCGCACAGGTCAGCGAAGGCGGTCGCGCCGTCAAGGCATTAGCCAGCAGGCCCTTCCGCGCGTCCGACCTCAAAGAGGGGCGTTTCGTCTTCACCGAGAAGTGGAAGCCGGACAAGCTGTGGGACATCCACACCCCGCAGCACCAGTACGAGGCCATCCTATCGCTGCTCGACGCGGAGGGCAAGACGCTGGATACGTGCCTTCCTGTCAGGTTCGGCTTCCGCGAGTTCTGGATCGACGGGCGCGACTTCTACCTGAACGGCACCCGCATCTTCCTGTGTGCCGTGCCCTTTGATAACGCCCAGGTGGGGGCGGCGTGGGCCACCTACGGCGGGGCGCGGGAGAGCATGGAGCGTCTCCAGAGCTGGGGCATCAACGCCGTCTACACCCACAACTACGGGTGCGAGCCGGGCACCCATCTGAGCTTCGCCGAGATCCTGCGGGCCGCGGACGACGTGGGCATGCTCGTCTCCCTCTCGCAGCCGCACTTCGGCCAGTACAAGTGGGACGCCAAGGATGCCGACCGGACGAACGGCTACGCGCGACACGCGGCATTCTACGTGGGGGTAGCCGGGAGCCATCCCTCCGTGGTGATGTACTCGATGAGCCACAACGCCACCGGCTACAGCGAGGACATGAACCCGGACCTCATCGACGGCATCCACGACGCGCGCACCGAGTGGTCGCTCAGGAACGCCCGGCGAGCCCTGCGGGCCGAGGCCATCGTGAAGCGACTTGACCCGAGCCGCATCGTCTACCATCACTCGTCCGGCAACCTCGGGTCGATGCACACGAGCAACTTCTACCCCAACTGGGTGCCCATCCAGGAGATGTCCGACTGGTTCGAGCACTGGGCCACGAAGGGCGTCAAGCCCTTCTTCATGTGCGAATACGGCGCGCCCTTCACCTGGGACTGGGCGATGTATCGTGGGTGGTACAAGGGGGCCCGCAGCTTCGGCAGCGCGAGGGTCCCCTGGGACTTCTGCCTGGCGGAATGGAACGCGCAATTCCTCGGCGACGCGGCCTATCGGATCAGCGAGGAGGAGAAGACGAACCTCCGCTGGGAGGCCAAGCAGTTTCGCGCGGGCAACCTGTGGCACCGCTGGGACTACCCGCACCGCCTGGGCTCGCGCGACTTCGACGAGCGCTACCCCATCCTGGCCGCATACCTGAACGACAACTGGCGGGCCTTCCGCACGTGGGGCGTCTCGGCCATCTCGCCCTGGGAACACGGCGTGTTCTGGAAGCTGCGCCCCGGCATGGACCGAAATCAGCGCGTCGAACTGAAGACCGACTGGACGAACCTCCAGCGACCCGGCTTCAGTCCCGACTACCTCGAGGAGCGCTACGAGCGCATGGACCTGGCCTACGAGCGAGCAGACTGGGTGCCCACCCTGGCCGCCAAGGCCATGCTCCGGAACAACAGGCCACTGCTGGCCTGCATCGCGGGGAAGCCCGGCCGCTTCACCAGCAAAGCCCACAACTACCTCCCCGGCGATACCGTCGAGAAGCAGATCATCGTGATCAACAACTCGCGGGAGCCGGTAGTCTGCCACTGCACCTGGTCGTTGGGCGTGCCTCAGCCCGTTCGCGGGCACAAGGAGGTCCGCGTGCAGGCCGGCAGGCAGGCGAGAATCCCCTTGCGCCTCGATCTGCCGGCTGCACTCGCTCCCGGCGTGTACAGGCTCGACATGACGGCCGGATTCAACGAGGGTGAGCCACAGAGGGATTCCTTCACGGTTCACGTCCTGGCGCGGTCACCCAAGCCCAGCGTCAAGGGGAAGGTCGCGCTGTTCGACCCGAAGGGCGAGACGGGCAGGCTCCTGGCCACGATGGGCCTTCGCCATCAGCCCGTGGACGCCAAAGCCGACCTGGCGGGCTACGACGTGTTGATCGTCGGCAAGGGCGCTCTGACGGCGGATGGGCCGGCGCCTGACCTGAGCCGCGTCCGCGACGGCCTCAAGGTCCTGGTCTTCGAGCAGACGGCCGAGGCGCTGGAGAGGCGTCTGGGGTTTCGCGTGGCGGCGTACGGCCTGCGCAACGCCTTCAGGCGCGTGCCCGATCATCCAGCGCTGGCAGGGCTGGCCGACGAGCATCTGCGCGACTGGCGCGGCGAGGCGACCCTTCTGCCGCCGCGGCTGGCCTACGAGCCGAGCAGCAAGTACAATGGCGTGCCTGGGGTGAGGTGGTGCGGCCTCGAGGTCCCGAGGCTCTGGCGGTGCGGCAACCGCGGCAGCGTGGCCTCCGTGCTGATCGAGAAGCCGCCCATCGGCGACTTCCTGCCCATCGTCGATGGCGGCTTCAGCCTCCAATACAGCCCGCTTATCGAGTACCGCGAGGGGAAGGGCCTGGTGCTCTTCTGCCAGATGGACGTGACGGGACGCACCGAAGGGGACCCGGCCGCAACCCGGCTGGTAGCCAACCTGCTGTCCTACGTGGATGGTCAGAGGCCCGCCCCCGCCCGTTCTGCCCTCTACGCCGGCGATCCTCTCGGCAAAGCCCACCTCGAGCGCACGGGCATCAAGGCAGGCGACTACCAGGGCGGCGCGCTGTTGGCCGACCAGGTACTCGTCGTCGGGCGCGGCGGCGGGCAGGCGCTGAGCAAGCACGCGCCGGACGTTGCCCGATGGCTGAAGGCAGGCGGCCACCTCCTCGCGCTCGAGCTCGATGCAAAGGAAGCCAACACTTTCCTGCCTATGGCAGTGCGCACGTCGAAGCGGGAGCACATCGCCACCTGCTTCGAGCCGCCGAGCGTCGTATCCCTGTTCGCTGGCGTGGCGCCGGCGGACGTCCACAACCGCGACCCGCGCGAGCTGCCGCTCGTCTCGGGCGGGGCCAAGGTCCTCGGCAACGGCGTGCTGGCACAGGCGGAGGGCGCGAACGTGGTCTTCTGCCAGCTTGCTCCCTACAGCTTCGTCAAGGCGCCGGAGGATATGCCCGGGCTCTCGGCGGACACGAGCGACGCCGTGGAGGGCAAGCAGTGCGCCCTCCTGACCATGGGCACGGTGCCGTGGGGGCAGTTCGGGCAGAAGGTGAAGGCCGGGCAGGTCGGCAGGACGTACACCTGTGCCGCCTTCGTCAAGCCTCTCGGCGAGCCGGTCCGCGCCCGTCTCGAAGTCGAGCGTGCCGGGCGGCCGTGGGACAGGGCGGTGCGGGGCCAGGACGTCGAGCTGCCCCAGGACAGGTGGACGGAGCTGCACGTCACCTTCAAGGTCACCAAGCCCTACCCCGAGGGCTGGTCGGCCTACATCCACTGCGGCCAGCCAGGCGCCCGACTGCGGGCCGATCAGTTCCGGCTCTACGAAGGGGCCTACGCCCCACGGCGTGGCGACGCGCAGGGCCGCACGAACCTCTTCACCAATCCCGGCTTTGAGACAGGCACACAGCCGTGGTTCTTCACCTGGCGGACGGAGCAGCAGAACCTCCGCAGGACCTACCGTCGCACCTCCTTCCTCCTCACGCGCCTCCTGGCCAACATGGGCGTGCGCGGCAAGACGCCACTGTTGTCCCGCTTCTCGACGCCGGCAAGCGGCGCGGCGAAGGAGTCGGTGGTCAAGAACGGGGGGTTCGCCGTGGACAAGGACGCCGACGGGATGCCCGACGGCTGGCAGTTCACCTCCACCACAAAGCAGGCCACCTGCACGCTCGAGGCGGTAGCCCCCGGCTCTGCCCGGCGATGCCTGCGCATCGCGTGCCCAGGGTTCGGCGAGAAGGGGAAGGGCAGCCTCATGCTGGCCCAGCACGACGTCCCCGCGAAGGAGGGCCAGTGGTATCTCGTCTCCCTCAAGGCCAGGTGGAAGGGGCCACAGGGCGCGAGCGTGACCCTCGCGCTCCAGAACACCGCCACGTGGCGGTCCCTGTTCGAGTACCAGCGCTTCGCCCCCCGCGAAGCCTGGAAGGAGTTCACCTTCCTGGTCCGCGCGAAGGCCACTGCCGCGTCGAAGACGCGCTTCCAGATCTGGCATGGCAACGCAGGGACGCTCTGGCTCTCGGACGTGCGTCTGGCGCCGTGCGATCCGCCGACCGAGGGCAGGTGGCTGACGGGCCTGTACCTGGACAGGCCGGTGGAGATGGACGACCCGTACCGATTCTTCCGTTGGTGAGGAGCCTGTCGTGCGCACTCTCGTCTACCCGATGCCCCTGGCGGTCCTGCTGCTTCTCGCGCCGTGGCGCGCTCGGGCGGACTGGCCGGAGTTCCGCGGCCCGTGGGGGAGCGGCCACGCCGCGGCCGCGGGCGAGGCGAAGCCCCGCGGCCTGCCGCTCCGCTGGAGCGAGACGGAGAACGTGCGGTGGAAGACGGCGATCCCCCACCGCGGCTGGTCCACGCCGGTCGTGCTGGGCGGCCAGGTGTGGCTGACGACGGCGACCAAGGACGGGCACGACTTTTTCGCGATCTGCGTGGACGCCGAGACCGGCGAGATCCGCCGCAACGACAGGCTCTTCCACGCCGACGACCCGGAGCCGCTCGGCAACGGCGTCAACTGCTATGCCTCGCCGTCGCCCGCCATCGAGCCGGGCCGGGTCTACATGCACTTCGGCAGCTACGGCACCGCATGCCTGGACACCGCGACCGGCAAGGTGCTCTGGCAGCGCACGGACCTGCCCTGCCGCCACTACCGCGGCCCGGGATCGTCGGTCGTCCTCTTCGAGAACCTCCTGATCCTGACGATGGACGGCGTGGACCAGCAGTACCTGGTCGCGCTCGACAAGGCGTCGGGCCGCACGGTCTGGAAGACGAGTCGCTCGACCGTTTGGCGCGATCTCGACGCCAACGGCCAGCCGAAGCGTGAAGGAGACTTCCGCAAGGCCTTCTCGACGCCGCTGGTCATCGACGTCGGCGGGAAGCCGCAGATGATCAGCCCCGGCTCGATGTGCGCCTTCGCCTACGATCCCCGCACGGGCAAGGAGCTGTGGAAGGTCCGCCACACCGCCCACACGGCCGTCCTGCGGCCGGTGTTCGGCCGCGGCCTCGTCGTGTTCTGCACCGGCCTCGGCGGGCCCCAGCTATGGGCCGTGCGGCCGAACGGCCAGGGCGACGTGACCGACACCCACGTGGCGTGGAAGGTCCGCCAGGACGTCCCGAGGACGCCTTCGCCGGTGGTCGTGGGCGAGCTGCTCTATGCGGTCAGCGACAACGGCGTGGCCTCGTGCCTGGAGGTGGCCACGGGGAAGCAGGTCTGGCGAGAGCGGATCGGCGGGAACTACGCGGCGTCGCCCATCTATGCCGACGGGCGGATCTACTTCTGTAGCCAGCAGGGGAAGACAACCGTCCTGAGACCGGGGCGCACGGTCGAGGTGCTCGCGACGAACGCTCTGGACTCCAGCTTCATGTCCTCGCCTGCCGTCTCCGGGAAGGCCCTGTTCCTCAGGTCCAGGACCCACTTGTACCGGATCGAGGCGGGCGCCGCTGGCGGGCGATGAGGCATCGACGGGCCGCAGGCAGTGCCTCGCGGCCCTACGGGGGCGGTTTCCTCACGCAGCGGAAGCCGTAGGCGTCGGAGCCGAAGCAGGCGTCGGCGAACCTGGGGGTCTCGCTGCTGCGGGCCGACGAGCGGCAGCCCTCGGCGCTCGTGCGCCAGCTCCCGCCGCGCAGGACCCGCTCGTCCCCCGTCGCCGGCCCGCGCGGGTCGTGGCTTGCGCCGGCCTCGTAGTAGGCCTCATCGTACACGTCGTGGCACCATTCGGACACGTTGCCGTGCATGTCGTACAGGCCCCACGGGTTCGGCGGCTTCTGCCCGACGGGGTGGGTGCTCTTGCTCGCGTTCCCCTTGAACCAGCCGTACTTCGCGAGGCCGATGGCGGCGTCGCCGAAGGAGTACTTCGTCCGCGTTCCCGCTCGGCAGGCGTACTCCCACTCGGCCTCGGTGGGGAGACGATACCCCGTCGCGTCGAAGTCGCAGGCCAGCGTCGCCAAGTCGTAGCAGGGGGTGAGGCCCTCGCTGAGGGAGCGGAGGTTGCAGTACTTCACCGCGTGAAGCCAGTCCACCTGCTCGACGGGCTTCGTGGGCCCCCGGCCGTTCTTCCTGGACGGATTGCCGCCCATGACGTCCTGGTAGGCCCTCTGGGTCACCTCGTACTTGTCCATCAGGAACGCGCTGACCTGGACCTCGCGGGCGGGCCTCTCATCATCCTCGCCGGCGTCGTCGCCCATGAGGAAGGTGCCTGCGGGGATGGCGACCATCTCGATGCCCGTCTTCGTCGTGACGGTCTCGGGCCGAGTCGCAGGCGACGGCCCGGGCGCGCCCGGCTTGTCGTGGCTGTCGCATCCACCTGAGAAGAGAGCCAGGGCTGCTGCGAGAGCCAGCGCGGTCGAAGGGTCGGGGGTTGGCATCGTGTCAGTGCCTCGCGCCTTCGTGCCCGGCGGGATGGCGCATGACCTTCTGCGCGCGGTGCCGAATCTCTCTGGCGACGGCCGACAGGCGCGGTTCGAGTGCCATCATGAGCCCCGCGCGCTGCCGAATCAGCTTCACGGCCCAGCGGCACTCGCCGGCCAGCTCGTCCTGGCTGCCGCCGATCGCCACGAGCGCCTTGGTAAACCGCTTGCACTTGTCGAGGGCGTCGCCGCCGTCGTAGTCGATCATGGTCTTGCGGAAGTCATCGCACATCTTCTGGGCGTAGGCCGGGGTCTTGATGGAGTCTCGCCGCGCGGCCACCCGCTCGTCGATCGCGCGGGCGAGGGTTTCGAGCTCGGCGAGGCGGTCGGCCAGCTCTGGATGCGCCTTCTTCTGCTCGGCGAGGTAGCTCCGCAGATCGTGCCCGAAGGCGACGTAGCGCTCGATCCGCCCGCGGATGTGCCGGATGAAGACCATCACCTCGTCGAGGGTCTTCTCGATCTTGGCCCGCTGCTGCCTCTGCTGATTTCTGGCGTAGATCGGGTTCAGCGTATCGCGGGTCGAGCACGTCGCCCGCCCCTTGTAGCTCGACTGCTGCCCCTCGACGTCCAGGATGTACTCGCAGGGGCCGACACCGAGGGTGTTCCGCACGATGTCCACCACCGTGAAGGCATCGAGTGGGGTTCCAGTCGCGCGGTTGATCGGGTAGATGAGCACCGGCCCGTCGAAGCGGAGCGCCTTGCTCCTGAGCGGCTGGAGGTGTCCTCGGCCTGCCCGGTCCACCCAGCAGGGATAGAGGAAGCTCCCGAGCACGGTCGTCCACCGTTTGCGGTTGGGCGGGAGGGTCGCGCCGCCGCCGTACCAGCCCTGCTTGGTGAACCTGTGGTCGGGCCTCTCGGCGACGATCTCCCAGCTATCGGTGAGGCCGCCGTCGCGCCGCCAGTCGGCTCGCCACTGTGCCGGGAAGGGCCAGGCCCAGTCGAGCCGCAGGATCTTGCCGGCGTCCTCCTTCGCCACGGCGTGGGTGTGCCAGATGTCGGGGGCGGCGAGGACGGCGACCCAGAGCTTGCCGTCCTTCCCGTAGGGGATCTGCGAGGCGTGGATGCGCCTCTCTGCTCCCTCGCCCGACAGGGTGATGCGCACGTCGTCGGTGACGGTCTTGACGATGGTCATGACGATTGCCCCGCGGTCGGGCAGGAGGTGGAGGACGACGTTATCGGCGGGCAGGTCGGCCTGCGCGACGGGCAGCTCGGCGGCATCGAGCACGATGTCGTCGGCGAAGAAGTCCGGCAGCACGGCGAAGCGGCAGGGCGCCTCGACGCGCAGGCATTCCACGCCGGCGGCTGCGGTCGTTTCGACGAAGGCCTGCCCCATCTTCAGCGCGTAGCCGACGCGGCTCGCCGCGCCCCGTCCGTTGGTGAAGGCCGCGTCGACGGCCACGCTGCTCGGCGCATTCTCGGCGATCGTGAGGGTCGAGATGCGGCCGGGAGGCCCGCCGACCGGCGCCAGGCGCGCTCGCATCGTCGCGCCATGGCGGTCGAGTGAGTAGACCTCCGCGCCCGACGCGCCCCGACGCAGGACGACGGCCAGGCAGTTGTTCACCAGGACGGCATCGCCCCCGAAGGCGTGGTCGGTCGTGTCCTCGGGCACGGGCTTCCAGCCGACCCGTTTCGCGACCGCCTCTCCCGTGAGCGGGGTGCGGGAAGGCCGCCCCGTGTCGAAGAGGCGTGCCGCGGCGGATGCGGCCTGCTCCCGCTCGATGTCCTTGTAGGGGACGTAGTCGCCCTCGTAGAGGCGGAAGAGGTCGGCGCGGTACTGGGCGTTCGGCTGGGTGCAGCTCAAGTAGGCGAACCAGCCCTGCGGGAAGTCCTTGGCGACGGTGAACGTGACGTGGAGCTCTTGCCACTCGTTGGTGAGGGTGACGGTTTTGCCCTTCGCCGCTCTGTCCCAGGGCTTGGCATTGCGCTCGATCTGCAGATCGACGGCCACCGGCCCCCGCGTGCTCTTCGCGACGACGGCGAAGGTATAGGTCTTGCCCCGCTTGCCTGCCGCGAACGTCTGGCCGAACTGCGCGCCCCACTCCTCGACGCGGCCGAGGGTCACGAGGACGCTGTGCCCGCCGTCCGCCGCGTCCTTCCCGTCCACGGTGAAGTCGCAGGCGGTGCCCCCCGCCTTCGAGACGTGCCAGCCCGCTTTGCCCATCTCGAAGCTGGGATTGGCGAACAGGTTGGCTGGCGCCGCCGCGGCGCGAGCGCCGGCCGTGGCGATGACGAGGGCGGCGAACACGAGGACCGTCTTCCGGCTCAATCTGGATCTCCCTCAGGATGGAGGACTGCCTGGGTCTCTTGCTCGATCATCTTCGCAAGGTCGGCGAGCTTGGGGTGCTGTGAGGCGGCCATGCGGCTCTGCTGCTGGAGCCAGCGTGCCGCCATGCGACACTTGGAAAGGGTCCTGGTCTGTGCGTCGCCAACGGCGCGGATCTCGGCGGCGAGCGGCGCGCACTGGGCAGCGGCATCTGCCTTGCCGGCAGCGGCTTGAACCTGCCGCGCCAGCTTCGCCGGGCGATCCGCCGGGCCGGCGGCGGCCAATCCCCTCTTGACGATGCTCCCGAGCCAGCCGGCCGTCATGGCCAGATCATCATCGAGGCGGGCGTCCGTTCGCCTTGGCCCCTCGGACCGGCAGAGCTCCAGGACGCGGCTCGAGAGTTCGGCGTAGCGGATGATCCGCACGCGGACGCGGTGGACGTGATCGGTCATCGCCTCGAGGCGCTCCCCGATCTCGTCGGGCGACACCCGGCGCCGCCTTCGCTTGAGTTCCCGCTCGAGCCAGTCCATCACCTGATCTGGCGTGGCCTCCGCGGCCAGCCGCTCCGCGTCGAGGATGTACTGGCAGGGGCCGACGCCGAGGGTGCTTCTCAGGACGTCGGTGGGGCAGGTGACGGTAAGCGGCGTGGTCCGGGTGCGGTCGATGGGGTATACCAGGAATGGCCCCTCGTTCGTGCCTCGGGGCTGCTCTATCCTGGGGCCTTCCGCCGCGTCCCAGGACGCGGCCAGTGGCGCGCGCTTGACGAGGCTGCATCGCCATCTGGCCTCGAACGGCGGCGTCCAGCCGCCCTGGGCGTGCCTGGGGTCGAAGAGCCGCTCGGCATCGTGCCAGATGCCCGCGCCTTCGAGGAGGGCGAGCCAGATGCGCTTGCCCTTGCGGCACCGAATCCCGCTGAGGCACAGCTCGTCCTGCCTGCCCGTGCCGGCGCGGGCGATCGTGACGTCCTGCCGGCTCGACTCCCAGACGCACATCGCGATCGCGTCGCCGCCGTCGAGGAGGCCGAGGAAGGTGTTCTCGGCGGGCAGGTACGCGCCGGCCCACTTCTTGGGGTCGAAGACCAGGTCGTCGGCGAAGAAGTCGGGCACGACGGCGTAGCGGGTCCGCGTCAGCGTCACGACCGAGGCCGCGTCCTCCCCAGGACGGATCTCCAGGATGCCTTCGCCGGCAGTGAGGCGCAGCCGCAGTGAGGCCGGCTTGCCTGTGTGGAACCTGGCTTCCAGCATGACCGCGGCAGGGCTGTTGTCCACGATGCTGAGCTTCTCGACGCGGTCTAGCGATGATGAGAAGACCCAGACGTGACCCACGGTGACCCGATGCTTGAGACCGCCCGCCGTCCTCGAATAGACCTCGGCGGCGCCTCCCCGTGGGCGCACGACGACCGCCAGCTTGTCGTTGAAGAAGACGGCGTCGCCGCGGAACTGGTGCCTGGTGTTGCCCTCCGGCACGAGAGCCCAGGCGGCACGCCGCGCGAGCGCTTGGGCAGGAAGTCGCTTGGGGGAGGGCGCGCGGGTGTCGAACAGGTAGGTGCGCGGGTCCGGCGCCTCGCCGCCGCCGAGCGACGCGGCCATCGCGCAGACGATCATCGCCGTGAGGGCACGCATGGGCTTCCTGACGCCGCGTTGGCGGGGGCCTGGCTTCGCTACGCGGTATTCTGCCCAATGGCCCACGCTATTTCCAGTCGGGATACATGTCGGACCCGCCGTCGGTGAGCTTCCTGGGCGCGCCGCCTTGGGCGGGGATGAGGTAGAGCTCCCAGGGCCCCCGCGGCGACGGGGCCTGGCAGAAGACGATCCACCGGCCGTCGGGGCTGTAGCGGGCGTAGCGCTGGACGCCGCCGAAGTAGGTGACGAGGCGGCTCTTCGAGCCGTCGGGCCTGATGGTCCAGATGTGGGTCTCCGTCTCGTAGACGATGCGGCTGCCGTCGGGCGCCCAGTGGGGCTCGCAGGCGCCCTTCTTGTCGTAGACCTTCGTGGGCTTGCCGCCCTGGGCCGGGACGGTGTAGATGGCGTTGCCGCCCTCCCAGCGGGCGGCGAAGGCGATGGCCTTGCCGTCGGGGCTCCACGCGGGGCCGGAGCAGTGGGGCCAGTCCTCAGGCGTGATGGCCTTCTCCGCGCCGCTCGCGAGGTCGCGGATGAGAAGTCGCTCCTTCCGCCTCAGCACGATCTTCTTCCCGTCGGGCGACCACTCGCCCTGGTCGCCGTCGCAGACCCTCTCGAGCTTCGTGCCGTCGAGCGCCATGCGCCATATGCCGGCTTTCCCGCCACGGGTGGACGTGAGGAGCACGCTCTTGCCATCGGGGCTGAAGACGGGGTCCACGTCGTGCTCGTCCTCCTCAGCTCCGCGGGTGAGCTGCTTCATCGCAGAGCCGCCCGCGCTAATGACCCAGATGCGCCACGAGCCCGAGCGGTCACTCGAGAAGACGATCTGCCCTGTCGGCGCCGCCGCGTGTACGGCACCGCGCCCGACCATCAGCGCCGCAGCAAGGACGAGCCACGTCGGCAACTTCATCGGAGCTTCTCCTCGTCGGGGCGGTGGGCGATGAAGCGCCCGAACGCCTCGTCGCGGTAGAGCCACCTGGCCAACTCCGCATACCCCTCGCCGAGGGGATGGCTGGCGTCGGCGTAGAGGTCGCTGGGCAGCGGCGGTGGGACGGCGTGCGGCACGCCGTTCTCACGGAGCCATTCCCCGATCGAGCTCTTCCGCGACTGGTAGGCCGCCAGGCTCTTCTCGGTGAGCATGTGCTCGTTGAACGGGCCGAGGAGGACGAACACCCTGTTGCCCCTCCGCCTCAGGGTCGCGATGGCGCGTCGGAGCGAACGCCACTGGAACGAGGTCTCCAGCTCGACCCACGCGGCGTCGAAGCGCGGCATCCCCTTCGCCGTCCACGGCTCGGCGACTGGCTCGGGCGACGGCGGCTCGTTCGGCGACGGCAGCTCCAGCGTGACCCTGCGCAGGGGATTGTCGTACGGATGCTCGATCGTCCAGCCCGCGAGGCCCAGGCTGTCGAACCAGGCGATCTCCACGTGGCTCGCCCAGCCGCGGAACGGCAGGTGCCGTCCGACGACGATGGCCAGCCTGCCGGCGTCGGACTCCCTGTAGCAGGGGATGCGGACGAGGAGTTGCGGCACGAGCTTCGGATGGTTGAAGGCGAACTCCTTCCTGCTCTGGAGATCGTGGCGCTTCGAGCTCATCCACAGCAGGTTGCAGTGCAGGACCACGTCCCTGTCCGTGATGGCGCCGCCGTAGTGCTCGATCAGGCCGGCCAGCGCCGCCGGGTGAATGCCGTCCACGCCGAGGTTGGCGAAGCGCTCCTTGCCCGCCATCTCGTTCAGATGGTGCGACAGCGTGTCCTCCGCTGCCACGTAGTGGCCCCAGACGACCGAATCGCCGACGACCAGCGTCCTCCCCCGCGCGGCTGCCGCCCGGCACGTGCGGCTGTAGTGCCAGTAGTCGCTGCCCAGGCGGAAAGGCACGCGGTAGTCCGGCCCGGGCTGGAACCTCTCCACCCGCTCCCACAGGATCGGGGCGAGGGCGAGCACCACCGCGATGACGGCCGCCGCTGCGAGCCACTCCCGAGGCGACAGGCGCACCTCGTTCGACCCGAACGGCACGGTCCCCTCGTCTGACACGACACCGCCCCTTCAGAACTGGAAGTAAATGAACGGCTTGTCCGGCGACGCGGCGAACAGCGCGACGCACAGGGCCATGAACACCACCAGGCCGACCCGCAGCGGCGCAAGCCGCAGCACGCGCCGCAGCCCGCACTCGTACGCAAGCTGGTAGAGCCACACCGCGAGGACCAGACCCACGGCGACCAGCGGCACCCGGGGATCGGCCCAGCCGAAGCGAACGATCCGCGCGACGATCGTCACGGCGTCGTCGAGGGTCTGCGCGCGGAAGAAGATCCACGCGAACGTCACGAAGGCGAACACCCCGAGCCGCTTCACGGCCACGGGCACCCGCTCGCGGTAGAGCGCCGTCGCCTCCAGCCGCCGCGTGAGGACCCGGCCGAGGGCGTGGAGCGCGCCCCAGATCACGAAGGTCCAGCTCGCGCCGTGCCAGAGGCCCGAGATGAGCATCGTAAGGCACATGTTGACGTACGTCCGCACCGCGCCCCTGCGGTTGCCGCCCAGCGGGATGTAGACGTAGTCGCGGAACCACGTGGAGAGGCTGATGTGCCAGCGCTGCCAGAAGTCGCCCAGGCTGGTCGCGAGATAGGGGTTGTTGAAGTTGAGCATCAGGCGGATGCCCATCATGCGGCCGATGCCGCGCGCCATGTCCGTGTAGCCGCTGAAGTCGAAGTAGATCTGCCAGCCGAACGCGACGGTCGCGAGCACGAGGGCCGGCGCCTCGGCATGCGCCGGCGCGCCGTAGACCCTCTCGACATAGAGCGCCAGGTAGTCGGCGAGGACGACCTTCTTGAAGAGCCCGACGACGAACAGCGAGAGCCCGTCCGCCACGTCCTGCCCTGAGATCTGCGGCGTGCCGCGGAGCTGGGGCAGGAGGTTCTTCGCCCGCTCGATCGGCCCCGCCACGAGCTGGGGGAACAGCGAGACGAAGGTGGCGTAGCGGATGAAGCTCGGCTCCGCCTCCACCTTGCCGCGGTAGTAGTCGATCGTGTAGCTCATCGACTGGAAGACGTAGAACGAGATCCCGACCGGGAGCAGAACCCCCGGGGCAGGCACGACGGCCGGCGCGCCAAGACGGGTCAGGAGGGCATTGACCGCCTCGGAGACGAACGCACCGTACTTGAAGAAGCCGAGCAGCCCCAGGTTGTTCACCACGCTGACGGCCAGCCACGCCCTCCTGCGCCCGCTCCGCGACATCCGCCTCACCACCAGGTAGTCGATGCTCGTGGACCACAGGATCAGGAGCAGATAGAGCGGGTTCCACCAGCCGTAGAAAACATAGGAGGCGAGGAGCAGCCACGGCAGCCTCAGCCGCGTGTCCCTCGCAAGGAGATAGACAGGGTAGACGATGAGGAAGAAGGCCACGAAGACCCAGGTGTGGAACAGCATCGCGTGGCCCTACTCCATCAGAACGCGGATGTGCGCTTCGACCGACGCGGCGAGACCGTCGAGGTGGTAGCCCCCCTCGAGCACCGAGACGAGGCGCCCGCGGCAGTGCCGCTCCGCGATGGCCTTGACGATCCGCGTCAGCTCCGCGAAGCCCTCAGTTGTGACCTTCATGCGGCCGAGCAGGTCGTCCTTGTGCGCGTCGAACCCGGCCGAGATGAGCACGAAGTCAGGCTTGAACGCCAATGCCGCCGGCCTGAGCTTCTGCTCGAATGCCTGGCGGTACTCCCGGTCGCCCGAGCCGGCCGGCAGGGGCACATTGAGCGTGCAGCCCAGCCCTTTGCCTTCGCCCCGCTCGTCTTCGCCGCCCGTGCCGGGATAGAAGGGGGATTGGTGGATGCCGAAGTAGAAGACCGTGGGGTCGTCGTAGAACATCTCCTGGGTGCCGTTGCCGTGGTGGACGTCCCAGTCCACGATGAGGACCTTCGCGAGCTTGTGCTTCCGCTGGATGTAGCGTGCGGCGATGGCGACGTTGTTGAACAGGCAGAAGCCCATCGCCCGGCTCGGGCGCGCGTGGTGCCCGGGCGGGCGGACGGCGCAGAAGGCGTTCGCGATCTTCCCCTCCACCACGGCGTCGATGGCGGCGAGGGTGCCGCCGACGGCCGCGATGGCTACCTCATAGGACCCCCGCCCCGCCGGCGCGTCGGGGGTGTCCACGTGTCCCAACCCCGCCTGGCAGCTCTGCTTGACGCGCTTGACGTAGTCGGGGGTGTGGACCGTGGTGAGCCACTGCTCTGCGGCCGCCCGAGGCTCGATGGTCAGCAGGTGGGGGAGCAGTTCCTTCTTCTTGAGCCGGTCGACGATTGCGACGAGCCGCTGGGGCCGCTCGGGATGGCCGGCGCCCGTCTTGTGCTGGAGGTAGATATCGCCGTAGACGAGCCCCGTCCTGGCCGCGGCGCGGCCTTTGGGGCCTGCCGCGCCTTGCGCGCCGAGGAGCTCCGGAGGCGGTCTCCTGACGCAGCGGAACCCCACGGCGTCCTGCGCGAAGCACGCATCCTGGGCGCCGGGGGCCTCCCCGACGCGGTAGGCCGACCGGCACACGTTGGCGCTCGACGACCAGGCGCCCCCGCGAAGCACATAGTGCTCTCCCTCGGCGGCGCCGCGCGGGTTCCTGTCGGGGCTCGTCTTGTAGTAGTCCGCACTGTAGACATCATTGCACCACTCGGCCACGTTGCCGTGCATGTCGAAGAGGCCGAGGGGATTCGGCTTCTTCATCCCGACGGGGTGGGTGGTCTTCAGCGAGTTGCCGGCGTACCAGGCATATCTGTTGAGCAGGCGCGGGTCGTCGCCGAACGAGTAGCGCGTCGCGGATGCCCCGCGGCAGGCGTACTCCCATTCGGCTTCCGTCGGGAGCCGATAGCCGTTGGCCTCGAAGCGGCACGCCCCCTCCTCGTCGTAGCAGGGCTCGAGGCCCTCGGCCCGTGACCGCGCGTTGCAGTACAGCGCCGCGAGGTCCCAACTGATCATCTCGACGGGGCGGGACGGTCCCTTGAAGTGGGCCGGGTCGGCGCTCAGGAACGGGCTGCTCTCGGCTACCTTGGCCCACTGCTCCTGCGTGACCTCGTATCTATCCATCAGGAATGCATCGACCCAGACCCTGTGGACGGGTGCCTCGTCGGGGTCGCCGTTCCGGCTGCCCATCTCGAACCAGCCGGCGGGGATCAGGACCATTTCGATGCCCGACGGGGTCTTGATGCTCTTCGGCTCCCCAGCGGCGGAGCCGGGCCGGGTCGAGGCCTCCTGGCAGGACAGGGCGCAGGCGGCCGTCAGGATCATCAGGCAACGCAGGCGCCGGGCCGTTCGCTCGGGCGTCACGGCGCGTCCTTTCGCAGCGGTGCCCAGTCGGGCTCCTTGTTGCATTGGCCATCGGTGGTGATGGGTGCCCATCGATTCGTCGCCGTCGCGTCGGCCACGCAGATGTTCCAGCCCTCGGCGGGGATGCCGACCATCTCGGGAGCGAACCCCAGGCGCTTCTTGGCCGGACCGCGGCTGAACGTCACGTGCTTTCCGTCGGGCGACCAGTCGACGTGGTAGACCTTCAGCGGCTTCTTGCTCGTCACCACGTTCCGCTGGTTGATCACCTTCGGCTCCGGCCCCGAGAAGTCGAGGTCGCCGACCCGCAGCGCCCAGTCGCTCGGGCCCCAGGCCACCCTGGCTCCGTCGGGGCTGATGTCGGGCCTGCATCCCCCAATGCCCAGGTTGAACACCTTCATGCCATCGGCCTCGATGGCCAGGATGGCGTGCTTGAAGCCCATCCCGGCGTGGACGGTCGCCAGGAACCACTTGGCGTCCGGCGACCAGCAGAGGTTGTAGAGGTGATGGATCTTCGTGTTGGGATGCTGCGTGTGCTCTCTGGTCCTGAGGTCGTAGATGAAGATGCCTGTTGTGGCGTAGTCGCGATAGCAGAACTTCTCGGATTCCCCCTTCAGGTAGGCGATGCGGGTCCCGTCGGGGCTCCAGCACTGCTGGCGGGCGTTCTTGGCGACGAGCGTGCGGCCCGTGCCGTCGATGTCCATGTAGTAGACGTTCCGGGCCTTGGATGCCCCTTCCCCTTCGTCGGCGACGAAGCTGACCTTCGTGCCGTCGGGCGAGACGTGGGGATAGAGCTCGTGGACATCCGGCGTGCGGGTCAGGTTGGTCTGGTTGGAGCCGTCGGCATTGGCCATGAACAACTCCCAGTTCCCGTCCCGATAGGTCTCGTAGACGATTCTGTGGGGGATCGCCTTGAGTTGCTCCCGCATCTGCGCATCTTCGGCGGCCCGGAGCCTGGCAAGCTCCTCGGTCAACACCAGCGAGACGGGCTTCCAGATGCCGGCTCCGCCTCCGCCGCTGTTGTCGGCGAGCACGGCCACCAGGTTCCGCTCGCCGCATGTCATGGCCTGCGCGACATCGAGCTCGAACTCCTCGTTCCACCCCTTGTGCGCTCCCACCTTCCGTCCGTTCACATATACGACAGCGTCGTCGTCCACCCCCTCGAAGACGAGGCTGATCTTCTTGCCTTTCCAGTCAGCGGGGGGCTCGATCCACGTCCTGTAGAGGACGAACCTCGCGGTGTACGGGTCCTCCTTCGTCTTGATGGCTGTCGTCTCCCAGGCGGAGTCATCGAAATCCAGGCGGAAGAACCTGTCGCCCAGGCCCTTAGTGTCCGCTGCCGTCTTGACCTTCCAGCCCGCCGTGACGGGGATTCTGTGCTCGCCCGCGGCTTGGGCAGCAGAGAGCGCGACCAGTGCCGCCAGGGAGAGCGCCGCGATCCGGCCGTCGAGCGATCTGGCAACCACTGTTGGCAGGTCGCGTGACATGGTGTGAGCCTCCTCGCGTGCTGGGCGTTCGTGGCAGCCGTGGCCGCCGTCGGGCTGTCATTCTCCCGCTGATCTGTGGCTTCGGACGCATTTTACTCGCGCGGCACCGGCGATGCAACGGACGGCAGCCACGCGCTTGCCTCCGAAGGCGACGCGGCTACAATCATGCGTGCGTTGCGTGGCAGGCTCAGGGCAAGGAGTGGAGATGAGCAGCAGGCCCATATCGCGAAGAGACTTCGTTGGCCAGGGCCTGGGCGCCGCAGGGGCGGTCCTCGCGGGCCCCGCTCTGGAGCGTGCCGCCGAAGGCGCGCCGCGGCGCAGGCCGAACGTCGTGCTCATCGTCACCGACGACCAGCGGCTCGACCACTTCGGCTTCCTCCGCAAGAAGGCTCTGACGCCGCACATGGACCGGCTCGCCGCCGAGGGTATGTACTTCGCACGCGCCTACGCGACGACCAGTGTGTGCACGCCGAGCCGCTTCTCGTGCCTGACGGGGCGGTACGCCAGCCGCTGTGCCGCGCCGTCCTTCCTCGGGTCGTACACCGAGGAGGGCCAGACGAACGTCCAGTGGAATACGCCGCTCGATCGCGAGGCGTTCACGCTGCCCAAGGTGATGCAGGCAGCGGGCTACGTGACGGGCATGGTGGGCAAGTGGCACAACGGCGCGCCGCAGGCCTGGGCGCGCATCCGCAGCAAGGTGAAGCCCGACGACGACCCCGCGGACCCGCGCGTCGCGAGGATCCTCGCGGAGACGCAGGCGGCGATCCACGCCTACATCCGCGAGCAGGGATTCGACTACGCCGCCGCGATCAACGTCGGCAACTTCGGCTCATTCCCCATCCGCACGATGCGATGCCACAACCAGGAGTGGGTCACCCAGGGCGCACTCGACTTCATCGGCCGCAACAGAGACAAGCCCTTCTTCCTCTACATGGCCACCTCGCTCATGCACGGCCCGTCGCCCACCAAGTCGCTCCGCGCCGACCCACGCATCACACACGGCGGGCTCCTCGCCCAGCCGATCACCGGCGCGCAGCCGTCGCGGCAGGACGTGCTCCGGCGCACGCGCGAGGCCGGCGTGCCCGACCAGCTTGCGGGGGCTACCTGGCTCGACGACGGCATCGGCGCAGTGATGAAGCGGATCGCGGACCTCGGGCTCGATGGGGACACGCTGTTCATCTTCTTCGACGACCAGGGCATGGAACAGGGCAAGGGGAGCTGCTACGAGGGCGGCGTGCGCACGCCCATGGCCGTGCGCTGGACGGGCCGAGTCCAGCCGGGCACGTCCACCGCGCTCGTGCAGGCCATCGACATCGCTCCGACCATCCTCGACGCCTGCGGGGTCGCGCCGCCCAAGGGCATGGCAATGGACGGCGCGAGCCTGATGCCACTGCTGCGTGGCGAGACCCAGGCCGTGCACGAGTCGCTGTGCTTCGAGATCGGCTACACGCGGGCCGTCTGCACGCAGAAGTGGAAGTACCTGGCCTTCCGGATCCCGCCGAGCCGACAGCTCACCCTCGAACAGCGCAAGGCCATGCTCGAGCGCTACGCAGCCAACAAGCTCAAGCACGAGGATAAGGTCGTCACGAACCGACCCGACGACCCCCTGTCGCATCTGGACTATCCCGGCGGGCAGAACACCGAGCAGCACGGGCCGATGCGACGCTACAGGAAGGTCTACTACGACCCCGACCAGCTCTTCGACCTCGACGCCGACCCTGGCGAGCAGCACAACCTGGCGACCGACCCCGCCCACAGGCAGACGCTGGCAATGATGCAGGCACTGCTCCGCAAGCACCTCGCCACGATGCCGGGCACCTTCGCTGAGTTCAAGCGGAGGTGAGCGCACCGCCGAACTGCCCGGCGAGAGCCAGGACACTCGCCAGGCTGGTCGGCCTGCGGACGGGGCAGGAAGCGGCTCAGGCGGGGACCGTTCGGACGCCGGCGTCGCGCGCGATGGCTTCGAGCGCCTGCATCTCGGCGTCGGTCTGGCGCCGGGCGTCGGCGAGGGGATAGGGGCGGCGGAGCCAGGCATACTTGCCCGGGGCGGCGGGGTTGTGGGGAAGGAGGCTGAGGGTCGTCGCGCCGCAGTCGCGCGCGGAGCGGGCGATGGCGGCGACGGCCTCGGGCGAGCCGTTACAGCCGGGGATGACGGGCACGCGGACGACAACATCCGCGCCGCGGGCGACCAGGCGGCGCAGGTTGTCGAGGATGGGCGCCAGCTCGACCCCGGTGTTCCGCTTGTGGCGCGCGGGATCGGCATCCTTGAGGTCGTAGAGCCAGAGATCGACGGCGTCGGCCAGGCGGTCGAGCCGCTCCCAGGGCGTGCAGCCGCAGGTCTCGACGGCCACGTGGACGTCACGCTCGCGGCAGAGCGCGGCGATGGCGAAGGCGAAGTCCGGCTGCATCGTCGGCTCGCCGCCCGTCAGCGTGACGCCGCCGCCCGTCCGCCTGAAGAAGGGCTTGAGCCGCTCGGCCTCGTCGGCGATCTCCCCCGCCGTCCGCTCGAAGCCCTTCACCTCCAGGGCATCGGCCGGGCACGCCTCGACGCACGCGCCGCACTGCCGACACCGCGCCCGATCCTCCGCCGTCTGCTCGAACCACGGCGGCAGCCCCTCGGGGCACGCGGCCCCGCAGGCCCCGCACCGTTGACACCGCAGCTCGTACCAAACGACCTCGGGCGTCGGCGACACCGACTCCGGGCTGTGGCACCAGACGCACCGCAGCGGACAGCCCTTGAAGTAGACTGTCATCCGCACGCCCGGCCCGTCGTGCGTCGCCGTCTGGTCGATGGCGAAGAGCGTGCCTGTTATCTGGGGCAAGGCGGCGAGGTGCGGCATGGTGCGGTGCTCAGTCTCCCGAACTCTCGGCAGACGAGGCGACTTGCCGCTGCTTGCGGCGCTGTGCGAGAGTGGTAACCCGGCTCGGCTCGACCCAGACGTGTTCCCCAAGCCGGGTGAGGTACTTCTCGAAGTCGCCGCCGCACTCGTCCCACAGAGTCCTGCGGATCGCGCGGATCTCTTCGACGATAGGATCGCGCATCATGGGACGTCTCCAGTCTTCATCACTGGGACAATCCTAGCCGAGGTGGATCGGGAACGCAAGCCGGCTGCTGCGCGCTCACAGCTCCAGCTCGGTGCGGGCGATGATGTCCTCCTGGGCCGCGGGCGGGAGGAGGGTGAAGGGGACGAGGTAGCCGCCGATGCGGACGAAGAGGTCGTCGTAGTTCTCGGGGTGTGCCTGGGCGTCGCGGAGGGTCTCGGTGCTGGCGAGGTCGATCTGCACCTGGTAGGTCCCCAGGTCCATGGCCGCCTCGACGAGGCCCTGGAGCCGCTCGACCCCGCCCTCGGCCGCCAGCGAGTTGGCGCCGAACCGCACGTTGAACGTGATGCCGCCCAGGCCCCGCGAGTGGTCGAGCCCCGAGGCCGACAGGACGACCGAGGGGAAGCCTTTGACCTTCACCCCGCTCCGGGGCGCCAGCGAGTGTGCCAGCGGCTGACCCGCCAGGCGCCCGTCGGGCGTCGCGGGGGTCTGCTCGCCGAAGTGGATCCACACGGTCCAGCCCAGGAAGCCGGGCAGCACGGGGCCGCCGAACAGCGAGGTATGTCCCTCGAGGTGCGTGCACCAGCCGCCGGCCACGTCGGCGAAGAGGTCGTTGACCCACGCGACGTCGTTGCCGTGCTTCGGGCAGTCGCGGACGATGGCGCGCCGCAGTTCGTCCCAGCCCTCGAAGTTGGCGCATACCGCCGCACGCACGTCGTCGAGGGTGAACCGCCCTTCGTCCTCCACCAGCATGCGGATCGCCGCCAGGCTGTCCACCACGTTCGACACCCCCACCGCCTCGGGCTGGACGAAGGTGTAGAGGCACCCGCCCCGCGCGATGTCGCGCCCGCGGCCCAGGCAGTCCTGGATGAAGCACGACAGGAGCGGGAAGTGGCGGTGGAGGGAGGCCAGCCACTGGTGCTTGACCACGTGGGCCACGGCGCGGTGGGCCTCCTCTTCGAGCTGGCGGTCGAAGGCCAGGCGCAGCTCGCCATAGGTGTGCGGCAGGCCCGTGGACGGGCGGTCCTGGGTGTCGTTGGTGGGATGCCGGCCGTCGAAGAGGGCGTAGAGCAGGGTCATGGCGAGGTTGCAGTAGGGCCACGCCACCCACGGGTTCGTGCGGCCCGCGATGGAGGTCTCGGTGCAGGTGCTCGGCAGGTGATCGACCGCGTGCTCGAAGGGGATGCCCTTGCGGACGAGGCCGGCGACGATGACCTCGTCGTTGAAGAACGACGGCTGGCCGTTGCCGTTCCTGAGCAGCGCGACGCAGGCCCGCACGAAGTCGGGGTCCATGTCGCGATGCCAGGAGATGTCGCAGCCGGGGAAGTACATCTTCACGCGGTCGCAGGCCTCGAGGAACCGGAAGGACAGCTCGTTGGTGGCGTCGTGGCCGTCGGGCGTGCGGCCGCCGAGGACGAGGATGACGGCGCTCATCCCGCGTGCCTGGTACTCGTTGCACTTGATGAAGAGCTGATCGAGCAGGGCCTCGAGCGTCGCGTCGTCGAGGACGCCGGCCTCGCGGTCGCGGACGTAGTAGGGGTAGAGGTACTGGTCGGGGCGGCCCGGGCCGAAGCAGTGGTGGCTCTCGCCCGCCTCGACGCAGACGGCGAGGTAGAGGAACCACATCATCTGGATGGCGTCGCGGAAGGTCCGTGCTGGCTCGGTGGCGATGTGCTCGCAGATCTCGGCGATGGTGCGCAGCTCGGCCGCCCACCAGTCCTCGTCGGCTTCGTCGGCCATCTCGGCAGCGAGCTTCGCATAGCGGCGGATGAGCACCTGGAAGGCCTCGAGCGACACGCGGGCCGCGTCGTAGAAGGCCAGCGCCTCGGGCGTCGCGGGGTCGAGCGGGTCGAGTTGATCGCGCAGCTCGTCTATGCGGGCGAGGGTCCCGCCGATGCCGTCGCGGAGCAGGGCCTGGTAGTCGGGCGCCATGTGGCCCTCAGAGGCGGCGACCCAGTAGGTCTGGGATTGGAGGTAGCGCCTCGCCTCCTCGATGGCCTGGCGGGTCGCCTCATCGGGATGGCTGTTGGGGTGCCAGCCGGCGAGGATCTCGCCCCGGCGGATCTGGATGGGCATGTGCTCGAAGACGTGGCGGGTGCCCCGTGCGACCCGCAGGCCGCGATTGAGTTCCCCCTCGCTCGCCCGCCAGGCCTCGGCCAGCAGGATGAGCCGCTCGGCATAGGGTGCGGCGTCGCGCAGCACCTCGGCCCGCAGCTCCCGCGTCGCCTCCGCCAGCGCCTCGCCCGTCCGCATCGTCGTCGCCATCCGCGGCACTCCTCGCTCGCAGCAGGACCCGAACAGCCGGCTTTCCCTCCATAGGGTAGACCGCCCAGCGCAGCGGAGTCAAGCGCGGGCCTGGGGGTACGGCTTGACAATCCGAGCGCGGCATGGCAGGATGGATGTGGAACGTAGGGCTGAGCATGGCAGCCAGGAGACAATTCGATGACGGGCCAGGCAAGCCGTGTGCTCGAGCAGGCATTGGCCCTTCCCCCGGAGGATCGGGCGAGGGTGGCCGACGAGCTTCTGTCCAGCCTCGATCCGCCTGACCAACGTCGCATCGACGCTCTCTGGGCGTTGGAGGCCGAGGATCGCCTTGACGCCTACGAACGAGGCGAAATGGAGGCGTTCCCCGCCGAGCAAGTCCTCGACGAGCTTCGCAAGAAGCACAAACGATGACGGTCAGGATCGCGGCGGCTGCGCGCCCGGCGGTTCCCTTACGCCATCATCTACAGGCTCGGCCCCGATGAGATCGTGATCCTTGCGATCACGCATCTTCACCGCGAGCCGGATGCTTGGCGGACCCGGCTCGACCCGGGTCAGCCTTAGCAGCGATGCGGCCGCGTGTCGGGATCGCACCACCGTCGGAGAGCCAGAGCGCATGAGCCGCATCAGCATCGACATCCTCAAGGGCGACATCACGAAGGTGAAGACCGCGGCCATCGTCAACGCGGCGAACAGCGGCGGCACGATGGGCGGCGGCGTCGCCCTCGCCATCCGCAGGGCAGGCGGCCGCGAGATCGAGAAGGAAGCGGTCGCGCAGGCGCCCATCCCCGTCGGCATGGCTGTGGCCACCACCGCAGGCAGCCTCCCCTATCGCTGCGTCATCCACGCGCCCACCATGCAGCGGCCCCGCCAGCGCATCCCCGCCGAGAACGTCGCCGAGGCGACCCGCGCGGCGCTCGAAACCGCCGACCGCCTCGGCTGCGAGAGCCTCGCCATCCCCGGCCTCGGCGCCAGGACAGGCCACGTGCCCCACGCCGCCGCCGCGCGCGAGATGCTCGACGCCATCGCGCGCTTCAAGCCCACCACCCTCCGCCACGTCGTCCTCATCGACATCGATAAGAGGATGGTCGAGGCCTGGCGCAAGGCCCGCAGCGGCAACGACAGGCCCCAGCAGGGGCGTGGCGACCCCTCCCGCCGCCGCCCGCGCACCCAGGCGCCCGCCCGACGCCGCAACCGCAACCGGAGCCACGGCTATGGCCGCTAGCCCCGCCACGCCCCCGTCCCCCAACCGCCGCCACGCCCTCGCCGCAGGGATCGGCATCGGCGTGGCCATAGGCGCCGTCGTCGGCATGGTCATCGGCACACTGCTCGGCTCCGGCGTCGCCGTCCTCATCATGCAGGCCGGCAGGCCAGCCGCGGAGGCCGTGCCCGACGAGCCGGCCGACGTCGCCAGCCCCAAGACCCTCGAGCGGCCGGGCTACGCACTCCAGTTCCCCGGCAACTGGCGGGTGGCGAGCGAGGAGGAGGACTTCGATCCCGACACCTTCTTCTCCATCGACAGCCCTGGCAGCTCCTTCGTGACCATCGAGCTCATCGACGAGCCCGTCGCCGTGGACGAGGAGGTCCGCCAGTGCGTCGCCGACTACGTGCCCGAGTGGATCGCCCGCCCCGACAAGGAGACCTTCACCACCTGGGGCGCCTACCGCGGCCTCGGCCTCGCCCTCACCGGCACCACCGTCCATGGCGACGAGGGTGGCGTGCGCATCTTCGCCCACTCGGGGGACAACGGAGCTTTCGTCGTCGTCGAGGTCTTCTACGACGACGAGCGCGACCACGTCGAGCCCGGCTTCGAGCTCATCCGCAGAAGCTTCTCCATCCGCATGCAGGCCCAGCCCCGCGGCCAGGGCACGCGGCTATAGAGGCGCACCGGCTTCCTGGAGTGCCCCTTGCTCACCATCCGCCGCTATCGCGAGGCCGACCACGATGCGGTGTGGGAGGTGCACAACCTGGCGCTCCACCAGGCGGGCGCACACGTCGGCAACGGGCCGTGGGACGACGATCTGCACCACGTCGAGGAGGTCTACCTCGCGGATGGCGGCGAGTTCCTGGTCGGCGAGTGCGAGGGGCGGGTGGTCGCGATGGGCGCGGTGCGGCGCGTGTCCGACGAGGTGGCGAAGATCGCACGAATGCGGGTGCATCCCGACTGGCAGCGTCGCGGCTTCGGCGAGGCCATCCTGCTGCGGCTCGAGGCCCGCGCCGCCGAGCTTGGCTACCGCACCCTCGTCCTCGACACCACCGTGGGTCAGACCGCGGCCCAGGCGCTCTACGAGAAGCACGGCTACCGCGAGACAGGCCGCACCACGATGCACGGCTTCGACGTCATCCTCTACGAGAAGCGGCTCGCACCCGCGGGCGCGGGGTAGCGGAAGTCAGGACTGGGGTGGCTGGCCGTTGCCGACCTTGGGGAGCGCGCGCTGGCTGGGCCACTGGAAGGGAATATAGGGGTCGCTGCGGTACACCACGCCCGGCGCGACGGGGGCTTTGTCCATCACCTTGAGAGCCGAGATGCGGCCGCCGATGGCGTCCTTGCCCACCGCTTCCTTCGCCGCGGCGACCGCCTGCTCGTTCGATTCGGCGATGACGATCACCGTCTGCGCCACCCGTGCTTCCGTCTTACTGTCCTCGTAGTACGCGATCAGCTTGTAGCGGAACATGGGGACGCTCCTGCCATAGTCGGTTCGCTCGTCCTCACCAGCCGCCACCAGTCTAGCGGCCTCGGCCCTCGCGATCAAGCGCACTGCAACGGCAGACACGCCACCACGCCACTTCGCGTCCACGGAGGGGGTCGGATAGGCGATAATTGCGGACCTAAACAGGTCCGCAATTAGCTCTCAGACCGCATCAGGACGCGTCTAAGGGGCGGTTCTAGCCAACGGCTAGGCTTGCCGGGGGTGGTTGTCTACTGCGCGCTCCCGCCGTGTCGGAGGAGTCTTGGCGGTTCCTGTTGCGCAAAGCCCCCGCATGGGAGGGCGAGGCTCCTGCCGAGCCGAGTCAGGGGGCGGAACGCGGCTCGTGGGGGCCTCGCCCTCCCTATCCACGAATGCGCAGCGGGAGCTCGATCTGACGCGACCCCACTTTCAGTCTGTCCCTGCGCAATTCTCCGCTCGCCCCTGACGGGGCTGCTTTGCCGCTATCGTGGCGCAGAACACTGTCGGAAAGTGGCTGAGCCGGCGAGCCCGTCAAACCGGGGGCGTGCCAGGAACTCGATACGGTGACGACGTGCCGGAGGCGGGACGCGCATCTGCCTGCACGGG
>CAZDNN010000012.1:0-27232 GCA_964506385.1 uncultured Planctomycetota bacterium | reverse complement strand
CGTCGTCACGCGGGGGCCCCGCAGCCCCCCTCCCTTCCCCCGCCGTAGCACTTCAGCCAAGTGGTACCCTGGTAGGCTGGCAGAGGAAGAGGGTACGCACTGGGCCGCAACCGCACCGTTTCTGCGAACTGTGTCTTCAGCCCCAAAGGGGCGTACTATGATAGCCCAGGGCAAAGCCCTGGGTAACGGATGCGGACCCTCCGCAGCCCTGAAAGGGCGTACTAACCACCCCACCAATGCCGTAGGTTAGTACGCCCTTTCAGGGCTTGTCTGGGTGCACGCTGCTTTTCCCAGGGCTTCGCCCTGGGCTTTCGCAGTACGCCCTTGCAGGGCTTCGGACAAGAGAGGGGCTGATCGCGGCATCGTCTGTTCTGTGGCGCTGTACGTGGCTGCAAAGGGGCCTCACTTCGCTGAAGTCGTGCCATTCGGTCATGCGCAGGACCGCATGAGGCGGCTCACCTCGCTCGTCGTGCCTGGGGTCAGGGGGCGACGAGAACGGCCGGCCAATCCCCTTCGTGGCAGCCGGCCTGGCGGAGGACGTCGAGGTGGGGCGCGAGCTCGCCGACTTCCCAGAGCGCGTGGGAGTCCGTGGCCAGGGCGATGCCGACGCCCTCGGCGAGACAAGCGGCGATGAAGCGCGGGTCGGGGGCGTGGGTGTGGAAGTTGATCTCGGCCGCGACGCCGGCGTCGGCGAGCATCCTGGCCATCGGACGGTAGAGGTCGCGGGGAGCGTCCATCCGCCCGCGGCGGAAGTAGCGGAAGGGGTGCGCCAGCGCGTCCACCCCCGCCCGCGCGACGGACTCGCTGGCGGCCATGAAGGCCCGCTTCCGCTGGACGTCGGTCGCCGTGGCGGGATCGAAGCCGGGGATCCAGTGGACGGCGCCGATCAGCCAGTCCCAGTGGCCCCGGTCCTCGTCGAGGAGTGTGAGGCCGCCGCGGCCGTCGCTGTCGCACTCGAGGCCGAGGCGCACGAAGTCGCCGCGCAGGGGCAGCATCTGGGCGAGGTAGGCGTCCATCCGGCACGCGGCGGTGCGGCGGGTGCGGCGGATGAGGCCGGGGTCGGCGAAGAAGCGCTGGCTCCAGAAGTCCTCTCGCGGCAGGTAGAGCTGGCCGGCGTGCTCGGTGATCGTGAGGCCGGCGATGCCCATGAGCCGCGCCCGGCGAATGGCCCCTGCCGCCGTCACGTCGTCGCGGCAGTAGGCGTACTCGGTGTGGCAGTGGGTGTCCCAGAGCCCCGGCTCGGCGCCCAGGGTGAGCGCCCTTCGGCGAATGTCCACGCCGCGGCCGCGCAGGCGGACGCGGAGGTAGCCGAAGGGTGCCTCGCACAGGCAGGGTGCGGTGGCGTAGAGGACGCCGTCCACCGCCTCAGCCTCGATGCCGGCGTGGTAGTGGCCGCTGAGCGACAGGAGCACCCCCGCGTCGGCGTAGCAGCGGTGGACGGCCTCGGCGTTGGCGCTGTTGTACGGGTAGGTGCTGTCGATGGCGGGATGGACGAGGTTGTGCTGGAGGACCACGATGGGCTGGCCGGGCGCGTCGGCGGCAGCGCGGGCCACGAGGGTGAGAGCGGCGTCGGGATGGCGGCTGACGCCGTCGGGGCCGTAGGGCGCCGCGATGGTGATGACCTGGTAGCCGCCCACGTGGTGGAGGCCCGGCTCGTCGTCGAAGAGAGCGAGGAGCCGCTGCGGGTCGCCGTCGTGATTGCCGGGCACGACGATGGCGGGCAGGTCGGCGGCCTGGAGGGTGTCGCGGATGGCGGCGAGGTCGCGCTCGGCGCCCGGTGCGCGGCCCTCGTCCACCAGGTCGCCGATCAGGACGACGGCGTCGGGGCGCGCCTCGCGCACGGCGCGGCGCACCGCGCGCTCGACGGCCTCGCGGCCGAACCACGCCTGTCGGGCCGGCACGGGGCATGTGTGGTCGGCGTGCTCGACGTAATGCAGGTCAGCGAGTACGAGTAGATCGAGGGCAGGGGCATCCTCGTTGCCAGTCACGGGGCACTGTGTCCTTCCAGGGCAGTCGTCCTTCGGCGGGCCAAAGGGCTTCCTTCATACACGATGCGGGCCGGCTTGTAAAGGAGCGAATCGGCGCCGGCCGCGGCTCGGCGTCTGGGCGGCGTTGCCCGCCAGGGGGCGAGGCGGTAGAATGGGACCAGCAGGGGAAGGCACGCCTCCGCCGGTCCTCGAGGGGATGCTGTGGCCGAGTCGGTGCAACGCGAGCGGCGCAGGCTGTCCGCCCGCGGCAAGGCGGCGATGGCCATCGTCGCGCCCGTGGTGTTCCTGGGGCTGCTCGAAGGGGGGCTCCAGCTTGCGGGCTATGGCCGCGCGCGGGAGCAGCCTGCGGCGTACGATCGCTTCGCGGCTCGGAAGGCGCCGGGCACGGTGCGGGTGATGGTGGTCGGCGGCTCGATGGCGGCGGGGTGGCCCTTCCACCCGCGGGGGGGGCCGGCTCGGTTCCTGCGCGAGCTGCTGCGGGACGTGGCGCCCGGCCAGCGGACCGAGGTGCTGAACTGCGCGGTGAACGGCCTGACGAGCGAGGGGGTCCTGCTGCTGGTCCGCCGGCTCGTCAGCTATGAGCCGGATGTGCTGATCGTGGCGTGCGGGCACAACGAGTTCTACAACGAGCCGTCGTTCAATCGCCTGATCGCGGGCTGGGATCCCGAGCCGCCGGGCTGGGTGAGCCGGACGCGGACGCGCCTGTTGCTCCAGGATATGGCGACCCTGTTGCGCGGTGAGCCGCCGGAGGACGGCGAGGAGGCGGTGACCCGCGCGCAGCGGGCGCAGGCGGGGCAGATCGCCGTGCCTCGCGACTTCAAGCCAGGGAGCCTGGCTGCGCCGCTGGCCGGGAACCTCCGGCAGATGATCGGGCTCGCCCGCGAGCACGGCGCCGCCGTGATCCTGACGACGCTGCCGACCAACCTGCGGGACGCTCCGCCCAATAAGCCAGAGCACAGGCCAGACCTGACGGAGGAGCAGCGCGAGGCCTGGCGGCGCTACTACGACGAGGGCCGCTCCCTGGCGCGAGAGGGCCAGCACGAGGCCGCGCTCGCCGCCTTCGCGAAGGCGGACGGCGTCGACGCGACCCACGCGGGCCTGCTCTATGCCCAGGCCCGCTCGTTGCTTGCCCTGGGGCGGTACGGACCGGCCAGGGAGCTGTTCGTCGCGGCGCGAGACCAGGATTTCCTGCCGACCCGGACGACCCGGTGGCGCAACGACGCGGTCCGCGAGACGGCGCGGGAGGCGGACGTCGCGCTCTGCGACGCGGATCGTGTCTTCAGCGACACCGCGCCCCACGGCATCCCTGGTGACGAGCTCTTCTGCGATCACGTCCATCTCACCCTCGACGGTGTCCTGCTCCTCGCCCGCTTGTGGGCGGAGGCCCTCGATGAGCACAAGCTGCTCGGGGCGACGACAGTGTGGGACTGGTCGCGAGAGCGGTCGCGCGACGCCTATGCGAAGGCTCTGGGCCTCACACCGTCCTACCTGGCGCTGGCGCACTGCGACGTGGCGTTCCAGTGCGCGCTGGCCGAGGCGAGCGGGGTGCGGGTCGCGGCGTTTCGCCGCCGCCAACTCGTCGAGTCGCTGCGGGCGCGCGGGGCGGACCACGTGGCGCAGGCGCTGCGGCTCCATCCCGCTGCCGTGCAGCAACTTATGGAGGAATTCCACCCGTACATCTACTGCTACGTGGCGCTTGGCTACGTGGCGGATGGTGAGCCGGCGCGGGCCGTGGGGATTTGCAAAGAAGTCCTTGACGCGCTTCCGCGCTTTGCGCTAGCATATGGGGTACTGGCGGAGGCCCAGAAGGCCTGTGGAGACGATGCTGCCGCTGACTGGGCACTAGCAGAACTGGCGCGTCTCCAGGAACCGAAGTCCGGCGGGGACGGTACAGACGCGAAGAGCCAACCACAGGAGGTGACCCCATGAGGGGCTCAAAGGGGAAGTGCCACGTTCGTTGCGGCTTCACGCTGATCGAGCTGCTCACCGTCATCGCCATCATCGCCATCCTGGCCGCGCTCATCATGGTGGCCGTGATTTCGGCCCAGGAGAGCGGGCGGTGCGCGCACTGCAAGAACAATCTGAAGCAGCTCAGCAAGCTCATCTACATGTACACCACCAACTATGGCGGCTACCTGCCGTCGTTCTGGCACGAGCGCTGGGTCGGCGAGCTGCGGCTGGCTGGCCCCGACTGGGGGAATCTGCCCGATGACCAGTACGGCAGGCCCGGCGGCAAGCCGTTGGAGGGCGGCGACCATCCGACGCCCACCGTATGGTCCAACCAGAGCCCGACCCACAAGTGGCTGCCTGGTCGCTCGAACCGGTTTCCCATCCGCAGCGGCGCGCAGGTCCTGGTTTGCAAGAGCGATTTGAGCGGTTACCGGTGCGACCAGGGCTGCTTCTGCTCGTACATGGGGCTGGCGAAGTACGGCTGGTGGCATCGCGGCAACACCGCGGCGTCGGCATCGCAGTTCGAGTATCACCAGATTCAGGAGTACGACAACGCCACGCGGCGTATCATGCTGATGGAGAGCGAGCCCGGCACGTGGCAGATGGGGGGCTGCGGCTGCCGCTGGCACGCCTACCGCCACCCTGTCTGGATCCTCGAGCGCCACTACGGCGGCGGCCACATCCTGTTTTTCGACGGCCACATCAAGCTCGTCAAGGACCCGGAGCAACGGAAGATCCGCTACTGGGAGCCGGACTACGACGCGTTCACCCCGTCGTATTGAGCCAGCACGAGACGCTCATGGACGCTCGTCGCGCGGGGCCGCCGTTTTGCGGTCGGCCCCGCCGGTGTATCATGCGTGGCCACCCTGTTGTGGGGATGTGGAGGAAGAGGCGTGAGAGCCCTTGTCACGATCGTTAGCATCGCGCTCATCCTGGCCTTCGTCGGCGGGTGCGGGTGCCGCAAGTCCCGGGAAGAGAAGGCGGAAGACATCCTCCTGAAGCACAGCAGCTCGAAGGAGGAGATCAGTGAGCTCGCCAAGAAGGGCGTCTCCCACCTTGCGAAACTGCTCGAGAGCAAGAGCAGCCGGACCCGGATGGCCGCCATCACCGCCCTGGGCGAGATCAAGGACAACCCCGAGGCGACCAGGCTGCTCGTGAAGGCGACGGAGAGCGAGAACGACTCGGACGTTTACTTCGCGCTCATCGCCCTCGCCAATCAGGGCGCGGCTGAGGCCAAGGCGCTGATCGAGAGGTTCTTCACCCACGAGAATCCCTACTTCCGCGAGGCCGCCTGCCATGCCATCGGTGTGTACGGCGACAAGGACCTCTACCCCCTCCTCGACAAGGCCATGCGCGACCCTGTCCCCACCGTGGGGAGCGCCGCTTCTCTGGTCAAGAAGAAACACGGGATCAAGTAGCCAGCCCCCGACTTGCGGTGCCGCCATGCCCCGCCGCACTCCTGCCCCGGCGCTCCTCTCCCTCTCGTTCGTGCTGGTCGCCTCCACCGGCTGCGTTCCCTTCATCGGCCGTCGCTCGGCACGGCCTGGGGAGCCGACGGCGCGGGTCGTCTCGTTCCGCGGCTGGCGCGGCTGCGTGCGGCTGGACAACGGCCTGGTGCGGGCCACCAGCGTGCCCCAGATCGGGGGGAGGACGCTCGATTACAGCCTCGAGGGCTACAACCCCCTTTTCATCGGCCGCTCCGAGCTGGGCGCGGTGGTGGACGACAGGCGGCCCTACCGCCACTTCGGCGGCCACTTCGTCCAGCTCCATCCCGAGGACCAGTGGCGGCGGCTTCAGGCCGTCTACCCGGCCAGCCTGTTCATGGGGCGCTACGAGGCCCGCATCGTCGATGGCGCGGACGGCGCTGCCGCGGTCGAGATGGCCAGCCCCCTCGACCCCGCGACGGCTACCCAGGTCGTCCGCCGCATCGAGCTGTTCCCCAACTCCACACGCCTCCGCATCACCGACACCCTGACCAACCTGCGGCCCGTGGCCCAGCGCTGGGGCCTCCACGACTTCCTCCAACTCAAGGGCGTCTCCGAGCCCAGCGGGGTGCTGCGGGGCGACGAGCAAGCCAGAGGCGACATCCGGCTCTACGTGCCGCTGAACCCGAAGAGCAGGCACCGCGGGGGCGTCGCCTTCGCGGTGGCCCCTGCGGACGACGACCCGCAGTGGAGCACGAGCCTGCTGCCCGGCCTGCTTGTCCTGCGCTACCGCGGACGACTCGGCAAGGCGTTGGTGGACCCCGTGCTGCCGTGGGTCGCGTTCGCCGACCACGCGACTGGGCACGTCTTCGTCCAGCGGTGTGCGGCGCCTGGGAAGGCGGTGATGGCGGCGGGCGGGGGGTATCCGCTGATCGAGGTGCAGAGCTTCGCGCCGGCGTCGGAGCTTGCTCCTGGGGGCACAGCCGTGCTGGAGCAGGAGTGGTTTGTGGCGCGGTGTCCCGGGCCGGTGGTCGATGTGACGGACGTGGGGGTCGTCTGCTCGCCGCTGACGCTGCTGCGGGGCGACGACGGGGTGTGGGCGGCAGGCACCTTCGGAGTCTTCTACCTCGGCGGGGCCAGCCTCGTGCTGCGGGACGCCAAGGGTGGGGAGCTGGCGCGCTTCGACTGCGGCCTCGTCCATCCGTCTCGCGTCCTCAAGCTCAACCAGCGCATCACGCTGCCGGCCGGCACGGCTGAGGCGGTCCTCGAGGTCCGGAGCCTCGCCGGCAAGCCCGTCGGCCACCTCGGCCGCATCCTGCTCGGCGGCGCGCCGTAGCCCCACGGTTCCGCCCTGCGGCCCTTTCCTCAAGCGAGGTGACCGATGACGTCTCCCCTCTTCACCCCCGTTCAGCTCGGCACCCTCCGTGTGGCGAACCGCATCGTCCGGTCGGCCACGGGCGAGGGCATGTGCACCGTGAGCGGGAGGGTGCCGCCCCTGCTGGTCGAGTTCTACCGCGACCTGGCGCGCGGCGGGGCCGGCCTCATCATCACTGGCCACGCCTTCGTGCGCCGCGACGGCAAGGCCAGCGATGGGATGATGGGCATCCACGACGACAAGATGCTCCCCGGCCTGACCCAGCTCGTCGCCGCCGTCCACCAGGCCGATGGCAAGGCGGTCTGCCAGCTCAACCACGCCGGCCGCCAGACCCGCCCCGAGCGGATCGGCGACAAGACCCCCGTCGCCCCCTCCGCCGTCCTCGACAGGAGCAGCGGCCTCACGCCCCGCGCCCTCGGGCCACGCGAGATCGAGCCGCTCATCGACGCCTATGTCGGGGCCGCCGTCCGCGCCCAGCAGGCAGGGTTCGACGGCGTCCAGCTCCACTGCGCCCACGGCTACCTCATGAGCGAGTTCATCTCCCCATACACCAACCGCCGCGACGACGAGTGGGGCGGCAGCGTCGAGGCCCGCGCCCGCTTCCCCCGCGAGGTGCTCCGCCGCATCCGAGCCCGACTCGGCGCCGACTTCCCCGTCCTGGTCAAACTCAACGCCGAGGACTTCATTGACGGCGGCCTCACCGTGGCCCAGAGCTGCCAGATTGCCGCGATGCTGGCCGAGGACGGGATCGACGCCATCGAGATCAGCGCCGGGATGGCCGAGACGGTGGACCTCATCGTCCGCAAGGACATCGCCAGGGAGCGCGACGAGGCATACTTCGTGCCCTACTGCCGCGAGTTCCGCCGCCACGTGGACGTGCCTCTGATCTGCGTCGGGGGACTGCGGAGCAAGGTGGTGATGGAGTCGGTGATCGCGAGCGGCGCCGCCGACCTGGTCTCCCTCTCCCGCCCGCTCATTCGCCAGCCCGACCTCCCCGCCCGATTCCGCGACGGGACCTCGGAGAAGGCGACCTGCGTCTCCTGTAACTCCTGCACCCGCGGCCCCGACGGCCGCCTGGGCTGCGCCCTTGATATCGAGGCTGGCAAGGGGTGACGCGTTCCCGCCACAGGAACAGGATAGTTCCTGTTGCCGAAAGTCCCGGTGGGGGAGGGCGAAGCTCCCGCTGAGCCGATTCAGGGGGCGAAGGGTGGCTCGGCAGGAGCCTCGCCCTCCCATTGGAGCGATCCGCCACAGGAACAGGATAGGTCTTGACAGCCGCGGGGGGCCAGGATACCCTCGCGGGCGTGGGGGCGAGGCCGTGGCGGGGTGGGCCTGCCAGGAAGTCGCTGCCGTGGGGGCCGCCTGCCGCGGCGCGGAACCGTGCAGAAGGAGCAAGTCATGCGTCACGCACGCTGCATCTGGGTTGCTGTTCTTGCGGCGGCTGCTGTCGCGGGCCACGGGGGGATGAAGAAGCTCCAGGAGCCGGGGAACGCCTGCTCCATCGCCGTGCCGGCTGACTGGCAGGCGAAGCCTCTCGAGTCCGGCATCGCCGCAATGGCGGGCGACGGCACGGCGTCAGTGTCAATCACGGTGTGCAGGACGCGCTGGCGCAAGCCGGAGCGCCTCATGGAGTTCCTGGTCGGTGCGCGGCGCCGCGCCGACAAGACGTGGAAGGAGCAGTCGCGGGAGGCCATGGCCGTCTCGGGGTGCCCGGCGATGCGCGTCCGCGCCGTCTTCGGGACCAAGAAGGCGATAGCCCGGGAGGACCTGTATGCGGTGATCGGGCCGCAGAAGGACCTCTACATGTCCTTCGTCTGCCTTGCGGCCGCGGCCGGGAAGCACGAGAGGGCATTCGACGCGATCGTGGCGAGCTGTAGACTGGCCGGCGCGCCCGCCCCCCAGACCCCCGACGTGCCGAAGCCGGAGCCGAAGCCCAAGCCGGAGCCGCCGTCGCTCGTCCTCCCCGTCCCTGAGCCACCCAAGCCTGAGCCCAAACCCGAGCCGAAGCCTGAGCCCAAACCTGAGCCGAAGCCGGAGCCGAAGCCAGAACCGAAGCCTGAACCGAAGCCGGAGCCGGAGTCACCGCCTCTGGTCCTCCCTGTCCCCGAGCCACCGAAGCCCGAGCCCAAGCCCGAGCCCAAGCCGGAGCCCAAGCCGAAGCCGGAGCACGAGCCGGAGTCGCCGCCGCTTGTGCTGCCGGTCCCCGAGCCGCCCAAGCCGGAGCCGGAGCCGAAGCCCAAGCCGGAGCCGAAGCCCGAGCCCAAACCCGCGCCGACGCCTCAGCCCAAGCTCAAGCCGCTGCCGATGCCGTTCCCGCCGATGCCGTTCCCGACGCCGAAGCCCGAGCCACATCCGCCGGCGGCCGCGATGCAGCGGGTGGAGGATGCGAATGGGGTCATCTCCTTCCAGGTGCCCGGCGACTGGCGCGTGGAGCGCGAGGGGGAGCGTGTAGCCGTCGCGTCGCCCGACCAGAAGTCCAACGTGATCGTCGTCAGCGGCGCGAAGGAGGCGGCCGCGGTGGGGGAGTGGGCCGCCGCGCTGGTCCCGGAGCTCAAGCAGGCCATGCCCACGTGGAGCGAGGTCGGGCGACGGGCCATCCAGGTGGCCGGACGGGAGGCGCTGTTCCTGCGTGCCGAGACCGTCACCAACGGCGTGGCGATGGTGGCCGACTACCTCCTCCTGCACACGGACCGGCATCAGGCGATGTTGTCGTTCAATGGCCCGAAGGGGGAGCTGGGGACGCGGCAGCTCGACTTCGCGGCGGCCATCGCCAGCCTGCGGGTCGAAGGGGCCGCGCCGCCGCCTGGGCTCCCCTTGCCCCGTCTCGGGCAGCCTGTCACCCATCGCAGCGGCGCCTTCGTGCTTGCCGTCCCGCTCGACTGGCATGTCGCGCAGCAGGCGACCGGCGTCACGGCCTGGGATCCCACGCGCCAGGCGGCCCTGATGGTGCTCGTCAGCCCGCGGCGGGCCGCCTCTGTCGAGCAGCTCACCACGACGACGACGCAGTGGCTGCGCACCCAGATTCCCAACTGGCGGTGGGTCGGCATGCAGCAGACGCAGGTCTCAGGGCGGCCCGCCGTGCGCATCCAGGCCACCGGCATGCCAGGCGGGGTCGCGTCCACCGCAGAGTACGTCCTCGTGCTCGGCCAGAGTCATCAGGTGGTGTTCATGCTCTCGTGCCCGCAGGCGCGGCACGCGCAGTGGAAGGGGGCCTTCGAGGCGATCGCCCAGAGCCTCCAGGCGCGCTGAGGGAGGTGGCGGCCCCGGCCCGAGAATCAGTAGTACAAGTACTGCTCCTGGGCGGAGGGGGTCTTCTTGCGGGTGACGGCGGCGGCCTTGATGAAGGGGGCCTCCTCGCCCTCGATGTCGCCGGTGTCGAAGCGGCCGACGACGCGAACCCAGTCGTCGTTCTCCAGGTCGGCGGCGTTGGGGCACGCGACGAGGACACCGACGGGCTGGGCGTCGGCGATGCAGCAGGTCACGAGAAAGCGAAAGACGAGGATGTAGCCTGCTGGGAGGTCCTCGCCCTTGTAGACGAGGCCCTCGGTGAGGATGGTCTTGCCCCTGAACTTCTCGACCTCCTCGGTGAGCCTGGTCAGCGGGGTCTCCTTGTCGGGGGCCTTCGTGGGGGGGGCCGCCGTGGGCGGCCTGGGGGCCGCTGCCGTGCTCGGGCTCGGCGTCGCGTCGGTCGCCGGCGCGATGGCCACGGACGTGGCCGGCGAGGCAGTGACGGGGGCGGCAGGGGAGGCCGTGGTCGGCGCCTTCTGGGGGCGCTTGACCGTCGTCGTCAGGCCGATGCTGCGCTTCTGGAGCGCGTAGGTGCCGAGGGTGTGTTCCCGGGCCGCGCCCATGAAGACCAGGGGCAGCACAAGCAGCGAGCCCCGCAGCCACGTCTCACCACCGCTCAGCACCCCATGCGGCGACGGGCGATGGAGCAGCACGGAGAGCAGGAACGCGAGCGACAGCGCCGCCGCCAGAAGCACAAAGGGCCACAGGCTCGGGTGCAGATAGGCCGTGTACCGGCCGCCGCCCAGCAGCCACACGAACACGGCCAGCCACGCCACGTAGACGGCCGCAGGCACGCGGGCCAGCAGGCGGCCGCCGAGGCCCCCGAAGCGCTCGCTCACAGCAGCGCCCTCCACCACAGGACGACCATGGCCAGGAACACCGTGAGCGTGGTCAGGCTCGCGAGCACCACGATGGCGCGAGTGCGGAAGACCCGCAGGTACATGAGCAGCAGCTTGATGTCGAGCATCGGCCCGAGCACCATGAACGCCATCTGCGCGACCAGCGGCACAGGCGAGCCGCGGAACGACGCGGCGATGAACGCGTCGGCCTCGCTGCACAGGTTCAGCACCACCGCCATCACCATCATCAGGAGGATCGACACGGCCGGCGCGCCCATCACCGAAGCGAAGGCCCGCCGCGCGATCATCGTCTGGAGCAGGCCTGCGATGAAGGCGCCGATCACCAGGAACCGCCCGATGTCGTAGAAGTCGTCCGCCGCGTGGCGCACCGCCAGGGCCATCTTGCCCCGCAGGCTCGCCGGCGGCTCGAGGGCGTGGCAGCAGGCGTCGCCGTGCTCGTCCTCCCCGAGGGCCTCGGGGATGAGGGCCGAGCGCTTGGAGAACGCCAGGTTCATCAGCAGCCCGACGACGACGGCGATGAGGTAGCCGCAGGCGAGGCGGATGATGACGACCCGCCAGTTGCCCGCGTAAGCGACGGCCGTCGAGCCGGCCACAAGCGGGTTGACGATGGGCCCGCCCAGCAGGTAGGCGATGGCCGCGCCCAGCGGCACGCCCTTGCGCAGCAGCCGCCGCACGACAGGCACGATGGCGCACTCGCACACGGGGAAGATCATCCCCAGCCCCGCCGCGACCAGCACGGTGACCCACTTGCGCCGCGGCAGCAGCGCCGCCATCCGCTCCCGCGGCACGAACACCTCGACCAGCCCGCCGATCAGTGTGCCCAGCAGCACGAACGGCAGGGCCTCGAGCACGATCGACACGAACGTGCTGGCCACGGTCCGCGCGTGCTCGCGGCTGGGGTGGAACAGGATGCAGAGGGCGAAGACGAGGAAGGCGAGCTGGAGGCCCATGCCCCAGTGGCTCTTCGGCTTCGCACCGTGGCCGTGCGCGTGGGTGTGGGGCTCGGTGGCGTCGGTGTATGCCATGACCTCGGGCGCGTTCTTCTGTTCGACGGCAGCGTCCGCCGCGGCAGAGCCGCGAAGCGGCACACCTCCCCAGGAATCGTACCCGATGCCACCACGGAATGCGAGTCGCGTCGCCCCGTCACCACGCCGGGGTCCATTCGGCTATGCGCATAGCCGAATGAGCCCCCTAGCAGTCCGTGGCAGAAGTCCTTCGCAGACGAGTGCGAGGGATTCGGGCCGAGGTCAAGGCGCGAGATCGCAGGCGAATCGGTGGATTCGTCGAGATCTCGCAACGCGGAGATCGGCCCGAAGACCCGCACGCAGTCCGAACGGACTTCTGCCACGGGCTGCCAGGCAGAGCCGCCTGCCCGCCGTGCGGCGCGGAGTGGGCCCGAGGGCAGCGTGGGACTTGATCCGTTTCGGCGTGTCCCTTACCATGGCGTGTGGCGAGGACAGAGGCCTATCCTGGCGAGTAGTCTGCGGGCCGGCCATGCATGACCCCATCGAGTTCGCGAAGCTGTCGGGCAGCGGCAACGACTTCGTCTGCATCGACAACCGCGACGGGCGGTTCGGCGGCCTGCTGGCCGCGCCCGAGCGGATTGGCCTGTTCGCCCGCACGGTGCTGCGCCGGCGGCTGGGCGTCGGGGCCGACGGCCTGCTCTTCGCCGAGACGTGCGAGCCGGGGGTCGAGGCCGACATCTGCGTGCGCTTCTTCGAGCCCGACGGCACCGAGGCCGAGCTGTGCGGGAACGGCACGGCCTGCTTCGCCGCGTGGGCCATCGCCAACGGCTGGGTCGCCAACAGCGAGGTCGCCATCTACACGCCGAGCGGGGTGGTGTGGGGCAAGGAGATCGGCGGCGGCTACGTCCGCGCCTGCATCCCCCTGCCGCAGGACATCCAGCCCGGCGTGGCCTTCGACCTCGATGGTCGCACGTGGTCGGGCGACTTCGCCGTCACGGGCGTGCCTCACCTGGTCGTCTACGTGGACGACATCGAGGCCATCGACATGGGCCGCCTCGGCCCCGCCATCCGCAGCCACCCGCGCTTCGGTGAGCGGGGGGTGAACGTCAACTTCACCCAGGTGCTCGGCGAGGGGCGGCTGGCGGTCCGGACCTTCGAGTTCGGCGTCGAGGACGAGACCTTGGCCTGTGGCACCGGCAGCTCGACGGCCGCGGTCATGGCTGCCCTGCGCTTCGACTGGCCCGTGGCGTATCTGAGCGACACCGAGCCTGTCCGAGTGCGCGTCCGCAGCGGGGACGAGTTGCGGGTCTGGCTCTTCCGCGAGCCCGACGGCGCCTTCAGCAAGATGTGCCTCGAGACCGTCGTCCGCTTCATGTACCGCGGCACGCTCAGCGCGTGCCTGGCCGCTCAGGCCCTCGGCCAGCCGCCACCCGAGCGCGCCCCCGCGGACCTCGCATCGCGGCCCTGCCCGAAGCAGGCGGCTCTCTGATTCCCCTTTCTGCTCTCGTCCCGATGCTCCAGCGTCGGGACGCAGGTGACGACGCTCTAGCGTCGGTGGACGGTGTCGGCGCTGATTCCGGTTCCCCACGCTGGAGCGTGGTATCGCCGCCCCGACGCTGGAGCATCGGGACGAGTGTGTGGGTGAGCGATGTTCAGCATCGATCAGAACTGCCATAGCCTGTGGGACACGCTGCCGAAGCTCCAGGCGCTCGCCGCCCACGGCCGCCACGTGACGCACTTCGTCGAGGACGTGGACGTCGCCTTCACCGCCCTGGGCGCCGGCGTCGATGACTCCGTGCTCCACCTCACCCGCGAGCGATTCCACCGCAGCGGCGGGCAGGACTGGGGGGCGGCGCTCTTCTACAGCGAGTTCCTCGGCAGGCTGCCCGCCGAGATTCGCCACTGGGAGCCCTTCACCGGCCTCAAGACCAGCACCCTGGCCAAGAAGCTCGCCCGCGACATCGACGACCTCTACGACGAGTTCAGCCCAGGCGACAACTGGCAGCTCATCGGCTCGTCCTACATCGGCGACCGCGACCACCACCGCGTCATCGGCGACCTGAGCGTCCGCGAGATCCGCTGCTTCCTGCTCGACCTCTTCCACATCGCGCGCGACGACATGCTGCGGGCCTTCCCCGAGGCTGACGCGCAGCAGCGACTCGCCGCGTGGTTCTGCGCCGAGGAGGGCCGCATGGCCGAGCTCCTCGACGAGCACGCCGACGCCGGCCTCGCCGATCTCTACAAAGCGTGGCTCGCCAGCTACCTCGACACGGATCTCGTCGGCCTCGGCGTCTCCTCCTCGCTCTTCGCCCTGGGCGCCGATGCCGCACGCACCGCGCTCCTCGAGGTCTTTCTCACCGACTACGAGCAGCGGGCCGCGCTCTACAACGACGCCATCGAGGAGACCGACGGCGACCTGCGGCCGCTCGCGATCGAGGAGGGCGAGCTCCCCTTCTTCGCTATCATGGACCACCAGGGCCACGTCGTCCGCTGTGCGAGCTATCTGCGGGGAGACGAGATCCTCTTCGGCCGCCAGCCCATCCCGCTCGCCGACGGGCGCCGCCTGCCGATCGACGCGATGGCCGAGGCCGGCATCCGGGCCCTCGCGGGCAAGGCCCTCATCCTCGTCATCCAGGCGCGGCTCGGCCCGAACGGGCAGCCGCTGGCCATGCCCCATCGTGGCTCCCTCTACATGCCGTCGGCCCACCGCCTCGCGGCGAAGCTTGCCGAGGCCGGCCTGCTGCCCGGCGAGCTGAAGCCCGTCATCCGCGTCCGCTTCCACCTGCTCGACCGCCTGCGCGAGCTCGACACCATCATCCGCCTGCCCGGCCACCTCGCCGCCGCCATGGGCAGGGCCGAGGTGCCCGCCCGCGAGCTCGGCGAGAGCTGGGCCGGCCTCGCCCAGGACGCCGCCGTCCGCCTCGACACCCTCCGCAGCCCCTCCGCCCGCACGCAGTGGGCGAAGGAGCACTTCCCCGGCCTCACGGCCCAGATCGACGCCCTGAACCAACGCCGCCGACGTCTCGCAGAGGGCGTTACCACCCCAGAAGAAATGCGTGCCCTCTGGGACCAGGAGAAGGCCCTCCAGCGCGAGCTGCTCCACAGGACCCTCCGCCAGATCGCCCGCGACTGGCAGCTCCGCGACCTCGGCTACTGGGACTCCCGCGGCGCCCTCCTCCCCTGGTCCATCGCCCTCGGCGGCCAGGCCTTCTACGACCGCCTCCTTGCGGAGGCGGAGATTCGCGAGGAGGCAGGCGGCCAGATCGACTCCAGCGGCTCGTCAACCGGCTTGGAACTTCCCGGCGCGCGCCGCGTCTAAGCGGCCAGCGTGCGCCAAAGGTTGGAGTCTGGCCCCCACGGTCGGTTTGATCGTTCGGGGCCTGCCTGGGATAATGGCGGTCTGTTACGAACCCGCCGACAAGCTCGAGGAGCCCGCGTGATGCCCGAAGCCACAGACCTGACGCCTGAGGCCGTCCAGGACAGCGACGTGGAGGCGGTCGAGCGCTTCCGCGACGCCTGCACACGGCTCCGCGAGGAGATCCGCCACGTCATCGTCGGCCAGGAGCGGGTGGTCGAGGAGGTGCTCCTCGCCATGTTCTCGCGGGGCCACTGCCTGCTCGAAGGCGTCCCCGGCCTGGCCAAGACCCTGCTGGTGCGCACCCTCGCCCAGGTGCTCCACCTCGAATTCCACCGCATCCAGTTCACCCCCGACCTCATGCCCTCCGACATCACGGGCACGGAGATCCTCCGCGAGGACCGGGCCAGCGGCCACCGCGAGTTCGAGTTCGTCCACGGCCCCCTCTTCGCCAACATCGTGCTGGCCGACGAGATCAACCGCACGCCGCCGAAGACACAGGCCGCGCTCCTCGAAGCCATGCAGGAGCACCGTGTCACCGCCTACGGCAAGGAATACTATCTCAAGGAGCCCTTCCTCGTCCTCGCCACCCAGAACCCCATCGAACAGGAAGGCACCTACCCGCTGCCCGAGGCCCAGCTCGACCGCTTCATGTTCCACGTCCGGGTGGACTACCCGGGCTTCGACGAGGAGATCGAGGTGGTCCGCCGCACGACCACCCAGCAGGAGCCAGTGCTCGAGCACGTCCTCACGGGCGACGACATCGTCGAGCTCCAGAACCTCGTCTACCGGATCCCCGTGCCCGAGCACGTCTACCGCTACGCCGTGACCGTCGTGCGCAAGACGCGGCCGAAGGAGTCCGACGCGCCCGACTACATCCGCGAATGGGTCGCCTGGGGCGCCGGTCCGCGGGCCTCGCAGTACCTGACCCTCGGCGCCAAGGCCCGCAGCATCCTGCTCGGCCGCGGCTATGCCTCGGTCGCCGACGTCAAGGCCGTGGCAGCCCCCGTCCTCCGGCACCGCGTCCTCCTCAACTTCAACGCCGAGGCCGAGGGCATCACCTCCGACGACATCGTCGCCAGGCTCATCAACGAGATCCCCGCCATCGAAGAGGAATAGAGGCGGATGACTGGATGATTGGATGGTTGGATGATTGGAGGACTGGATGACTGGATGATTGGATGATTGGATGACTGGAGGTGGAGGAGCGGCCCGTTGCGGCGCTCTGTGCTCTTGTCTGCCATCCATCCCTCCATCCTTCCATTCATCCATCCCCTTCCGCTGTTCCCGGAGTGCTGTCGTGGCGAAGAAGGCCCGTGAGATCGACCGCAGGGCCGTCGGCAAGGTGAGCCGGCTCCAGCTCCGCGCGCGCCTGGCCGTCGAGGGCTACTACTCCGGCATCCACAAGAGCCCCTACCACGGCTTCAACGTCGAGTTCGCCGAGTACCGCGAGTACTCCCCAGGCGACGACCTCCGCTACCTCGACTGGCGGGTCCTCGCCCGCGCCGACCGCCTGTTCATCAAGCAGTTCGAGGCCGAGACCAACCTGAGCTGCTACATCCTGCTCGACGCCAGCGAGTCGATGGACTTCACGACCGTGGGCGAGACGCGGCTGGACTACGGCGCCGCCCTGGCGGCGGCCCTCACGCTCCTGATGCTCCGCCAGGGCGACCAGGCGGGCCTCGTGGTCTTCGACAACGCCGTCCGCGACTACATCCCGCCGCGGGGCAACGCCCGCCACTTCCGCGCCATCTGCGATACCCTCGAGACCATCCGCCCCGGCAACGATACGGACATCGCGGACGTGCTCCACGAGATCGCCGAGCGCATCCGCCGCCGCTCGATGGTCATCGTCATCAGCGACTTCTTCGACGACGTGGACGCCCTGCTCTCCGGCCTTCAGCACTTCCGCCACCGCCACCACGAGGTCGTCGTCCTTCACCTCCTCGACGACGCCGAGATCGAGTTCCCCTACGACCGCATCACCCTCTTCGAGGGGATGGAGCGGGGCGAGGAGGTCATCGTGGATCCGCGGGTGGTGGCGGAGAGCTACCGGGCGCGGTTCCGCGACTTCCTCGAGCAGCTCCGGCGAGGCTGCACGGAGAAGAACATCGATTACGAGCGCATGCAGCTCTCCGACCCCTTCGACCGTGCCCTGACCGCCTATCTCGGGCGGAGAAGATAGCAACCCCTCCCGGAGGTCGGGAACCTCCGTGAGGGGACGAGGCGTCAACCGTTTACCCTCCCGGAGGCCCTGGAGCCTCCGGGAGGGAGAGTGACTTGCTGATGAGCTTCCTGCACCCCGAGTTCCTCTGGCTCGCGCCGCTGATCGCGCTGCCGGTCCTGATCCACCTGCTGAACCGGCTTCGGTACCGGCGGGTGCGGTGGGCAGCGATCGAGTTCCTGCTGACGACCGAGCGGCGTGCAGTGCGTCGGGCCCGGCTGCGCCAGATCCTGCTGATGCTGCTGCGGATGGCGCTGCTGGCGGCGGCGCTGATGGCGCTGGCGCAGCCGATCGTCCGGGGCGGGCTGGCGGCGCTGCTGGGCGGCAGCTCGCAGGTGGCGGTCGTGCTGGACGCGTCGGCCTCGATGGCGGCGTCGGGCGCCGGGGGCGCGGCCTTCGAGCGCGGCAAGCGGCTCGTGGCCGAAACGCTCACGGCGTTGCCGCGCACAGCGCGGGCGACGGGCGGCGCCTTCGCGCGCAGCTACGAATCGCCCTTCCGCGAGCCGCTCCTGGACCGAGATGCCGTGATCTCAGTCCTGGACAATGCGCCGCTGACTGGCGGCCGCGGCGACGTGCCGCGCGCCCTCCGCGATGCGGCCGAGGCGCTGGCCCGCGGCGGCGGCGACGGCTCGATCTGGCTCCTCACCGACCTCCAGGCGAGCGGCTGGCGTGCCGACGACGCCGGCGAGTGGGAGCAGGTGCGCGACGCCCTCGAGAAGGCGGGCCGCCCGCACCTTCTCATCACCGACCTCAGCCCCGGCGCGGCGAGCAACCTGACGGTCAGCGCCGTGCAGGTCAGCCCCGCCGTGTTGGTCGAGGGCGACGAGCCGAAGCTGACGGCCACGGTGACCTACCGCGGGCAGGGCGGCGCCCTGGCCACCGTCGGGCTCTTCCTCGACGGGCGGCGCATCGACACCCGCACCCACGAGTTCGACGAGCCGGGGAAGGCGGACGTCGTCTTCCGCCTCCCCGCGCTGAGTGCGGGCGCCCACGCGGGGCGCGTGGAGCTGAGCCCTGACGCGATGCCGGGCGACGATCGCCACCATTTCGTCCTGCGCACCGCGGCGCAGCTTCCCGTGCTCGTGGTCGATGGCGCCCCGTCGTCGGTGCCGTTTGACGGTGCGGGCGACTTTGTGGCGCTGGCGCTCGAGCCGCCGGAATCGAGCGCGGCGGCGCGATCGGATCTCACCGTTAAGATCGTGCCCGCCGGCCAGTTCGCCGGCACCGATCTGACGGGCTATGCCGCCGTGATCCTGTGCGACCTGCCGCCCGTCAGCGAAGAGGTGTCGCAGGCGCTCCGCGAGTACGCCGAGGCTGGCGGCCTGCTGATCGTCTTCCCAGGCCGCCACACGGACCTGGCGGTGTGGAACGCCGCGGAGGTCCCCGGCGTGCCCATCCAGTCGGTCGTCGAGCCCGAGGGCAGCAGGCGGATCAAGCTAGGCCCAGTGTCCCAGACCAGCCCGGTCGTCTCCACCCTGCCTGCCGAGGGGCTCGACCGCGTGCTGGTGCAGCGGCTCTTCCGCTTCGAGACGGAGGGGCAGACGGGCGAGATCCTGATCCAGACCGAGCGGGGCGAGCCGTTCCTCGTGCGGCGCCAGATGGGGAAGGGCAAGGCATACGTCTTCGCCGTCTCCGCACAGGGCGACTGCTCGAATCTGCCGTTCACCCCGCCGTTCCTGCTCGTCCTGCACAGAGCCATTGACAGCCACCTGGTGGAAGCGGCGGCGCCGCTGTCGCTGCCTGTCTACACCGGTCTGAAGCTCGCGCTCGGCCCGGGCATGCACCAGCTCGTGCTGCCCGACGGCAAGGCCATGCCTGTGATGCGGCCGCCCGAGGGCGAGCTCGTGTTCGACCGTACGGGGCAGGCTGGGGTCTATCGCCTGGCTGCGGGGGACACGCCTCCCGAGGATCCCCGGACGGCGGCGCCCATCGCGGCGTTGAACGTGCCGGCGGCGGAATCGGAGCTCGAGCGCATCGAGCCGGCGACGGTGCACGCCCTCGTCCCCGGCATCTCGGTGAGCTTCCTGCTCGGCGACGGCCGGGCCGACAGCCTGGGCGAAGGCGGCGCGAAGCGGACGGCGGCTTCGAGCTTCCCGCTCGCCGCGCTCGCCATGGCCTGCCTCGCCGGCGCCGTGCTGCTCGCGTGGTCGATGGGGCGGACGGCGTCCGCCGGGCGCGAGGAGGCGAAGGCCGCCATCGGCGAGACGCCACAGCCACCCGCTGAGGCCAGGGTGGGGGCGTCGCGCCCGGCGGCGGGAGTCTGACGAACCCCTCTCGCGGGACGCCGTGACCCGCGTGAGGAGAGGAGCGACGTGGACACGACGGAGATCATCTTCGACTGCCCTGTGTCGCCGTGGGTCGCCGGCGCACTCGCGGTGATGGTGTTGGGGGTGGTCGTGGTGTTCGTGCGCCGCGACGCCTCGCACCTCGGGGGGCTCGTGCGGCGGGCGATCCTGGCGCTCGTCGTCCTCGCCACGGTGATGCTGGCCGGCATCCTGCTCAGCCCGAAGCTCATCCGCACGTGGCCCGACCCCCACAAGCCGCAGGCGGCCGTCCTGGTGGATGGCTCGCGGAGCATGCTCCTGGCCGACACCTACAAGGGCAAGACTGCGGAATGGCTCAACGCGGAGCTGCCCGGCTCCGACGGCGGCGGCCCGCGCCAGATCGAGCGCCGCGAGCTGGCGAAGCTGCTCCTGGCACAGGGCGAGGGGGCCTGGCTGACGAAGCTCGCCGAGGACTTCGAGGTCGCAGGCTGGCGCTTCGCCGGCGGCCTGGCGGCGCTGCCCCTCGATGACGGCTCGGCCTATCAGGTGGACGAGGAGGGTTACGCGACCGCCCTCGGCGAGGCGCTCGACGCCGTGGGCCGCGGCACAGGCGGCGTCAGGCCCCGCGCCGTCGTGCTGCTGAGCGACGGGGCGTGGAACACGGGGCGGGACCCCTCCGAGGTCGCACGCGTCCTCGGCCGCATGGGCGTGCCGGTCTTCGTCCTGGGCTTCGGGAACCCGAGCCCGCCGCGCGACGCGGCGGTGGCGGAGCTCAAGGCGCCCAAGAGCGTGCTGCTCGGCGACGAGGTGCAGATCACCGCCGAGATCGCCACCACGGGCATGGGCGCCGTCCGCCTGCCCGTCCAACTCGTCAGCGGCGGCCAGACCCTCGACGAGAAGCAGGCCGTGACCCTGCCCTCGGGCCGCCACGTGCGAGTCACCTTCTCCTTCGTGCCCGACACCCCAGGCCGCCGCACCCTCATCGTCCAGATCCCCAGGCAGGAGGGGGAGCAGGACGTGGCGAACAACGTGGCGAAGGCGACCATCGACGTGGCGGAGCGGAAGATCCGCATCCTCATCATCGACGACGAGCCCCGCTGGGAGTTCCGCTTCATCCGCAACGTCTTCGAGCGGGACCCCTCGGCGGAACTTACCGTGAGCCTGCTGCGTCCAAAGATAGGGCCGATCAAAGGCGAAGGCTACCTCGAGAGGCTCCCCACGGCGAAGAAGGACTTCGCGGCCTTCGACCTGGTGATCCTGGGCGACGTGGCGCGGGAGCGGCTCGCCGACGAGTTCCTCAAGGAGCTGGCGGAGTTCGTGCGGCTCCGCGGCGGGTCGCTCGTGCTCATCGCCGGGCGGCGGGGCCATCTGCGGAGCCTGGCGGGGACGCCTGTGGCCGGCATCCTGCCGGTGAAGCTCGACGGCGAGGCGGGCGCCGAGGGCCGCAGCGGCCCCTTCAGCGTCGAGCTGACCCAGGACGGGGCGAGCCACCTGGTGACCCGCCTGGCGGCGGACCCCGAGGAGAACGAGACCCTGTGGTCGCGGCTGCCCAAGCAGGCCTGGTCGGCCAGTGTGAGCGGCCTGGCGCGGGGCGCCACGGCCCTGGTGGTCCATCCCTACCGGCTCGCCGGCGCCTCGAAGCTCCCGCTGCTCGCCGTCCAGCGGGTCGGCGCCGGCAAGGTGATGTACCTGGGGATCGAGGGGACGTGGCGCTGGCGGCGCGAGGTGGGCGACACATACCACTATCGCTTCTGGGCACAGGCCATCCGCTGGCTCGTCAAGAAGCAGTTCGCCGAGGGCGACCCCCGCGCGCGGCTGTCGCTGGACAGGCCGGAGTGCGACGTGGGAGAGGCCGTCGAGGTGGAGGCCTATTGCCTGGGGCAGGACGGCTTCCCGCTCGAGGGTGCCCGCGTGTCGGTCGAGGTCCGCTCGGAGGGCGGAGACACTCAGCGGCTGGCGTTGGCCGCTGCGACTGGCGGCTGGGGCATCTACCGCGGCACGTTCAAGCCCGAGCGCCCGGGGAAGTACGTGATGCGGCCGATCGTCGCGGCGTACGGCGAGGAGCCCCTGGAGTCGAGGGTGACCCTGGTCGCGACGCGGCCGGACCTCGAACGCAAGTTTCTGGCACAGGACGTGAATGCCCTGTCAGCTATTGCACTTGCGAGCGGGGGCCGGTATCTTAGGGTAGAGGAGAGTGGGACGCTGCCGACGCTGCTCGCGGCGCAGGTCGAGCGGCGGATGCTGACAGCGGAGTACTCCCCCTGCCGCCACTGGGCCTACTACTCGGCCCTCGCCCTGATCCTGGCCGCAGCATGGCTCATCCGCAAACGGAGCGGCCTGGCGTAGAGAGAGTGGATGGATGGATGGATGGATGAATGAAGGAACGGATGGGTGTCTTCTCTGACATCCATCCGCCCATCCAATCATCCACCTATCCACTTCCGTAGAGGAGTGACCTGACATGAGCGCCACCCGGCCCTCCCGGCTTCCTGCGTCCCTCCGCAAGCTCATTGACGCCTACCGGCGCCGCTGGCGTGCCATCCACGCCGAGACAGGCGTGCTCGTCACCCTCGGGGTGCTGGGCGCGTCCGTCGGAGCGGCGGTGGCGGCGGACAGGCTGCTGCGGCTGTCGCCGGCGCTGCGCGCCGTCGCGCTCGGCGTGATTGCGGTGGCCGCGGCCTTCTGCCTGGCGCGCTGGGTGCTGTGGCCGGCGCTGCGGCGGATGCGCGACCGCGACGCAGCGGCGAAGCTGGGCCACCACTATCCGAAGGTGGAGGAGGATCTCGTCAGCGCCGTCGAGCTTAGCGCCGAGGACCTGAACGAGCAGGGGATCTCCCACGGGCTCGTCGACTCCGCGCTGCGGCAGATCGCGGGTCGGTCGAAGGGGGTGGACTACAAGCGCGCCGTGCCCGTGCGGCCGATGCTGAAAGTGGGCGGGGTGGTGGCAGCCATCCTGATCGTGCTGCTCGCCGCCTACCAGCTTCGCCGCGAGGCCGTGCAGAACGCCCTGGCTCGCCTGTTCCGCCCCGCCGCGGAGGTGCCGTTTTTCTCTTACACCAAGCTTGCAGTGGCGCCTGGCGACCGGGTGGTGCGGGTCGGCGACTCGGTGGAGATCGTGGCGACGACGACGGGGCAGAAGGCGTCGGTGGCCCGGCTCTACGCCCGCAAGGGCGACGGCGCCGAGCCGGCCGACCGGATCTTCGCACGCCTGAGCTGCGCCGACGGCGTCGGCCGGTGGCAGAGCGGGCCGCTTTTCGAGGACCTGGCCTACCGCCTGTCGGCCGGCGACGCCGTGTCGGAGTGGTACCGCGTGCGGGTGGTCCCGCCGCCGTCGCTGGCGGGGAAGGGCGCCGTCCTCACCCTGCCGGACTACGCAGGCAGCCGCACGGTGAGCGTCGAGAAGATCGAAGGGCCGCTCCAGATCGTCAAGGGCACCCAGGTCGTCGTGCGGGTGCAGCCGGCCGCGCGCGGGGACGATCCCAAGCTCGCGTGCACCGGCGAGATGGAGCTGGGCGGCGAGACCGTCGCTCTGACGCCCGACGCCAGCGGAGCGCTTGTCTCGCGGCCCATCAAGCCCGGGAAGACCGCTGAGTGCGCCATCGTGCTCACCGACGGCTACGGGCTGCGCAGCCGCACGCCCGAGAGCCTGTTCGTCAAGGTCGTGCCCGACCGCGTGCCCGTCGTCAGCATCGGGCGGCCGGGCCGCGATCTGCTGGCACTGGCGGAGGACGCCATCAAGGTCCAGGCCACGGCGACCGACGAGTTCGGCATTCGCAGCCTCCTGCTCCGCTACCGCGCCATCAAGCGCGAGGGGGACGGCGAGGCGTCCGAGCGCTGGCAGAAGCTCGAGCTGAAAGCAGGCGGCGCCGATGTCGGCGAGCTGACCGCCGAGACCACGCTCGACCTCCAGCAGCTCGGCATCGTGCCCGGCGACGTCCTCGAGTACAAGGCCGAGGCCTCCGACTACGCCGACGACGCGCTCTTCCGCCGCGGCGCCTCCCCCGTCTACCGCGTCACTGTCCTCACCGAGATGGAGCACCTCGAGCGGGTCCTCGGCCGCCTCAAAGAGCTCGAGCTCGAGCTCCTGCGCCGCGCCGCGACCCAGAACGCCCAGGCCAGCCAGGCTGGGAACCTCGCCAAGGCCGCAAGCGAGGGCGAGGAGGTCCGCGACCCCGCCCGCAACGCCGCCGACCGCGAGCTCGACGAGGCCCGCGCCACCGAGCATCTCGCCCGCAAGCTCGAAAACCTCATCCCCGACCTCGCCCGCAACCCCGCCACCCCCACCGACATGCTCACCGAGATGGAGCGCCTCGGCCGCGGCACCCGCTCGGTGGCCCGCGAGCAGATGCGCGATGCCGCCGAGGCCCTCGCCCAGGCCTCCCAAGGCCAGCAGGGCCAGCCTCAAGAGGGGCAACCGGGCCAGCCTGGGCAGCCGCCTCCGCAAATGATGGCGCCCTTCCACCGCGCCGAGCGCGAGGCCCGCGAGGCAGCACGCCGCCTCGAGCAGCTCGCCCGCCTCGCCGACCGCCTCCAGCGGCAGACCCTGCTCGAGAAGCTCGCGGCTGAGGCTGAGGCCCTCGCCGCTCGCCAGCGGGGCCTCAAGGACAACCTCGTCCCTCTCGCGCGCCACACCATCGGCACCGACCCCGCCAACCTGCCGAAGGCCGTCCGTCGATCCCTCGGCCGCATCGTCACCGCCCAGCGCCAGATCAAGGACGACATCGCCTCCCTGGCCAAGGAGATCGAGAGGGCCGCCGCCTCCCTCGGCTTCACCAACCCCAACGACGCCGAGACGGCCGAGGAGGCCCGCAAGAAGCTCGAAGAGGACAAGACGGCCGCCCGCGCCGGCGAGATCGCCGACCGCCTCGCGGGCAACGCCATCTTCTCCCAGATCCCCGTCCAGGAGAGCGTCGCGCAGGCGCTGTTGGACGTGGCGGACATCCTGCGCCGCGGGGTCGGCAGCGACCTGGCGGGGATGATCATGAAGGAACTCGAGGAGTTCATCGCCCGGCAGAAGGAAATCAACGCCGACATCGGGAAGGCGATCAAGGAGGATAAGGAGGCCCTGCGCCCCAACGAGCTGGGCAGCAAGCAGGGACTGCTCCAGCGGGACGTCAAGGAGCAGGCCAGCGCCCTGCACTGGCTGGCCCGCGACATCGGGCTCTTCGACTCGAAGACCGCGCGGAAGCTCGACGCCGCCGGCAAGGAGATGGGCCTCGGCTCCTCCGACCTCTTCCGCCGCGAGCTGCCCGAGGGCCTCGAGCACGGCAAGCGGGCGCTGGCTCTGCTCGAGGACGCCCGCGAGGAGTTCACCGACGAGATGGAGCAGATGGAGCAGGCGGCCATGAACGCCCAGATGATGCAGGCCCTCCTCCTGCTCCAGCGCTGCCTGCTCGGCCAGAAGCGGGTGAACACCACGACCAAGCTCGCCGACCGCCTGCGGCTCCAGGAGCACGAGCACTTCGACAACATGGCCGTCGCCCTGGCGAAGAACCAGAGCAAGGTGCGGACCGATGCCAAGCGGCTCCAGAAGCTCATCGCCCAGTTCCAGAAAGCCGCCGAGGTCGTCGGCAAGTCGGCTGGGAAGATGGACCTGAGCCGCATCGCCCTCGGCGCCGGCGACACGGGCAGGGAGACCCGCGAGGTCCAGCGCCAGGCCCTGCTGCTGCTCGAGGCCCTCCTTCGGGACGGGATGGGCGCCGGCGCCGCGGGCGCGCGCGGCATGGCGATGATGGGCATGATGGGCAGCGGCGGCGGCTACGACGGCGGCACGAACGCCCCCATCATGCCGGCGACGACCGACGAGGCCAAGGACGAGGACTGGCGGCGGGTCCGCTCGCGCTTCGACGAGCAGCTCGGCGCCGCCTTCGAGGCCCGCGTGCCCGCACGCTACCGCGGCATGCTCGACGCCTACTTCGACCGCCTCCGCAAGGAGCCCGTCCGCTAGGCCCAGATACCAGGGAATGCAATGGCGACCCGATTGCCAATCCGGACCCTCGCTCTCGCCGCGATGGTTGTGGCGGCGTCGGCTGGCGCGGCACGTGGCGCGACCCGCGAGCTGAAGGTGACGCCGGAGATCGAGCGGGCCGTGACCCGCGGCCTCGACTACCTCGCGCGCACTCAGAAGCCCAACGGCGCCTGGCCAGGCAACTACGGCAACGTCAGCGGCGTCGTGGGCCTCGCCATGATGAGCTTCCTCGCCCACGGTGACGTGCCCGACGAGGGGAAGTATGGCCACGTCATTCGCCGCGCCGTGAGCTACATTGTCACCCATCAGGAGTCGAACGGCCTGCTTCAGGGCGAGGGCGGCTCGAGCCCGATGTACAGCCACGGCTTCGCGACGATGGCCCTCGGCGAGGTCTACGGCGTGATTGACGACCCGCGGGTCGGCCCCGCCCTCAAGAAGGCTACAGGCCTGATCGTCAAGTGCCAGAACCGCCTGGGCGGCTGGCGGTACAGCGTCAACTCCACGGATGCCGACACGACGGTGTCGGGCGCCCAGATGATGGGCCTCCGCGCGGCGGCGAACGCGGGGATCGAGGTGCCCATCACGGCCGTCCGGCGCGGCGTGGCCTACTATAAGAGCTGCTTCTGCCCGGGCGGAGGCTTCGGCTACACGGGGCCGAGCGGACCCAGCCCCGCACGCAGCGGCATCGGCCTGCTGATCCTCAGCCTCTCGGGCGCCTACCGCTCGCCCGAGGCGAAGGCCACCGCCGAGCTTCTGCTCCACGGCGGCGGGAGCTACGGCTACGGCGGCTATTTCTACTACATGTGCTACTACTGCTCCCAGGCCATGTACCAGGCGGGGGGCAAGTACTGGCGCTACTGGAACGAGACGATGACCCCGGCCATCATCTCCATGCAGGCGCCCGACGGCTCCTGGCCGCAGCAGGGCACCGGCGGTGTCGTGTGCAACACGGCGTTCGCCCTCCTGTCGCTGGAGATCAACTACAATCTTCTGCCCATCTACCAGCGCTAGCCATACTACGAGGAGGTCCACGAGGCCATGCAGTCCCAAACCCCAGGCTGGCGGGCCCTCACGCTTGCCGTGCTTGCCGCGTTGTCGATGTCCGCCGCCGCGCTCGGGGCGCAGCAGGTGATCGAGGTCAACGGTGCCGACGTCCAGATCCAGGCCGGCGCCGTGGTCAGGATGGGGCCGGTGGCCGCGCCCGACGGCAGGAAGATCTTCGTGCCCGCGCCCAAGGGCGCCGGCGAGAGCCTCGATGAGAACGCCGACCGCGACAAGGCCGGCCGCGGCGACGCCGTGACCACGGTGGCTGGCGACCGCATCCTCGGCCAGGTGCTCACCATCGAGCCTGACGGGCGGCTGCGCCTTTCCTCCCCGCAGTTCGACGGCGAGCTGGTCGTCAAGCCGAAGGCCATCGCGGTGGTCGAGCTTACTCCCAAGGAGGAGAGCGACGGCCCCGACCGCATCTCGCTGAGCAACGGCGACATGCTGGTGGGCGACGTGGTGGGGATCACGCCGGAACACGTGGTGGTGGAGTCGAAGGCGACGGGGCCGATCCGCATCTCGCGGAA
>CAZDNN010000011.1:1181-27291 GCA_964506385.1 uncultured Planctomycetota bacterium | reverse complement strand
CAAGCCCAGCCACACGATCATACGTCCTCTGCACGCGCGGGGCAAGCGCGCGCCGCGATCTGCCGCCCAATGCGGGCGAAGGTCCGCCGCCACGTGAACGTCTCGACCCGGCCGAGGAGCTGCACCAGCACCCGCTTCGCCCACGAGACGCCGCCCGCGCGCTGGTTGTCCCAGTAGAGCCGGGGGACCCAACGGAAGTTGATGGCGTAGCAGGCGGTGAAGAGGTCGAAGTGGTCCTGCCGCATCCGCTCGAGGGTGAAGGGCTCGCCGCTGTCCTCGCGCCACGGCTCGTAGAAAACGGGGAAGACGACGGCGCGCTGGGTGCCGAGCCACCGCACGAGCCCGAGCGTGCGGGCCACGTCGTCGGGCGTCTCGCCGGGCAGGCCGAGGATGATGCTGAAGACGGGGAAGAAGCCCGTCCGGGACATCCTCGCGGCCGCCTCGCGGACCATCTCCTCCCAGTCGTCGGGGTCGAAGGGCGCGATCTTGCCGCGGCCGGTGGCCGCCACGAGCTGGCCGTTGGCGCTCTCGACACCCATGTTCAGCCACAGGTAGTCGGTCCGCTCCTCCCACGTCAGCAGCTCGCGGGTCTCGCGGAGCTGGTCGTCGGTGAGCTGGAGCACGGATGAGATGTTGGCGTGGTCGATCTGCATGAACGACAGGCCGCGCACCCGCCGCATCTCGGCCAGCAGGTGCCGCAGCCGCTCGAAGTCGGGCCGGGCGCCGGAGCCGCCGTAGCGGAAGAGGTCCTCGCTGCCGCTGACCGCGGCCCGGACGCCGCCGGCCACGTTGGCCTCGAGGTCGGCGACGATCGTGTCGGGCGGCAGGTGTGCCATCTTCTTGCGGCTCATCGTGCAGAAGGTGCAGCCCTTGCCGCACCCCCGCGACAGCTCGACCACGCCGAGCATCGACGGCCCGACGATGGGCCGCACGGCCTCGACCGCCGTGCCCGCCTCGCTCACGCTGGCGGGGGCATCCGCCCCATCGAGCAGATCGGCGATGAGCTGGGGGCCGAGGGCCTCGAAGTAGCCGTCGAAGACGACGTCGATGCCGTGCCGCGCCACGGCCTCCGGGTCCCGCGCATACTGCCAGGCGCCCGCCCCGCCCGCGACGACGGCGAAGCCGTGCTCCGCCTTCGCCTCGCGGAGGGCGAGCATCATCCGCTCGGTCCAGAGCTTCGTGTAGAGCTCGCCCCGACAGAAGGCCGTGGTCGTGGTGTTGCTCATCCCACGGCCGAGGGGGTCGCTGGAGCTGACGGCGACGACCTTCGTCCACGGCCCGACCAGCCGGGGCAGCGCCTCGGGCGTCGTGCAGGCCACGTCGTCGGGACCGAGCGACGTGTGGGCGAGCAGGGCCGACTCGACGCGGCGCAGGCCGAGCGGAGCGGCTTTCGCCCTCCCCTGCACATCGGTGGGCATGGCTGGGGAGACGAGGCGCCGCATCGCCCACTCCGGCGCCTGGGTGGTCTGCATCGTGGCGAAGACGCCCTCGAACAGGACGCGGTAGTCGGCGCTCAGCGTCCTGTCCGCCACGAGCACGACGGCGGGGCGCAGGGGGTCAGTCACAGCAGCCACCCGTCTTCCCTTCGTCGGCGTCGTGGCAGTCGCAGTCGGGGCCGCAGTCGTCGTCGGTGGGGCAGCAGGGCGCATCGTCCTGCCTGTCGCGCTGGCAGGCGCAGGGGCCATCGGCCATGAGGTCGGCGATGACCTCGGGCGGGATGTCGAGCTCCTCGCGCAGCTTAGCGAGATGCTGGAGGCGCTGCTCGCGGGCCGCTGCGGGATCTCCGTCGGCCGCAAACCGCCGCCCCCGCGCCCGCAGCGTCGCGTAGACGTCGCCCCGGAGCAGCTCGGCGGGGTCCACGGCCACCTTCTCCCGCCGCTCGTCCGCCTCGGTCACCTCCCCGCCGTTCACAGGGCTCGCCTTGTGCTTCGGGAAGATGATGGCGACCTGTGGGCATACGCGGGCGCAGGCGGGGCACCAGGTCTTGCAGCTCGCAGGCTGCCGCACCTCGACCGTCCCGTCGTCGGCCACGGCAAAGGCCCCGAACAGGCAGAAGCTCACGCACTGCTGGCAGCCCACGCAGCGGTCGCGGTCGATGACGGGGAACCATGGGATCCAGTCGCCGCGCTGCGCCTTGAGCCTCGAGCGGATGGCCTGTGCCTTCTCGGCGGCGGGGATGTCGATGGTCGCGTCGGGGTCGCCCCCGGCGGCCTCGACGATGGCCTCGGCCTCCTGCTCCCGCATATTCAGGACCTCGACGCCATCGGGCAGCTCGACGCCGCCGGCGGCGAAGAGCCAGCGCACGGCGCGCGGGTAGCAGGCGATGACGTGGGTGGCTCCCTCGGCCAGCTCGGCCAGCCGCGGGTCCCGCCGCGCCGCCAGCTCGCACAGGTCGGCCACCGCCTCGACCGCGACGCCCGACGCGCACAGCTTCCCCAGCACCGCGTCGCGCACCGCCGACGGCACGACGTTCACGTACGCACAATGGCAGTAGACAATGCGGACCGGCTCCGCCATCACGTCGTCTCCAAGTCACTCCCGCTTCTCGGACCCACCACCGGCACCGTCCAGCACAGGCCGCTCAGGACATTCGCCCGCGCCATCCATGGATTATAGCCGAATCGCGGTGGCGCCGGAAACGGAGCCACGCCCGGGCTGGCCGGAAGAGCTCACAGCTCCCCAAGCTCGACGAAATCGCCCGTCGCCCGCATCCATTCGGCGAGGCATCCGCGGACCTGCCGGCGGAGGGCCTGGTGCTCGGCCGAGGCGGCGAGCGAGTGCATCTCCATCGGGTCCGCGTCGAGGTCGTAGAGCTCGTCGGTGTCGCCGCGGGTCCAGTTGTACTTCCAGCGCCGGCCCCCGACGTCGGCCACCGTCGAGCGCATGGGCCACGCGTTGCGCCCCTGGTCGCCGCTGTACTCCATGAAGATCGCGTCGCGCCACGGCGACTCGCGGCCCTCGACCAGTGGCCGCCAGGACATGCCCTGGACGCCGTCGGGTGGCTCGGCCCCGGCGTAATCGCAGACCGTGGGGCAGAAGTCGATGGCGCTCGTGAGCTGGTGGCGGCGACCCGTCGCGCCGCCGGGTGGCTTCGCCAGCAGCGGCAGGTGGGCCGCCTCCTCGTAGAAGCTGTGCTTCTGGGTCAGGTGGTGGCAGCCCATCAGATCGCCGTGGTCCATCGTGAAGATCACGAGCGCGTCGTCCCACATGCCCCGGGCCTTCAGCGCCTCGACGACGCGGCCCATGCAGTCGTCCACCATCGTCACGAGGCCGAGGTAGGCGCTCCAGCCCTCGCGGTACTCCTCACGGGTGAGCCCGAGCCCCATCTGCCCGCACGACTGGAGCAACAGGCTGGCCGGCTGCCCCTCGCACCATCGGCCGACCGTCTCGGGCAGCTCGATGCTCTCGGGCGGGTACATCGAGTAGTAGGGCTCCGGCACCTCGAGCGGCGGATGGGGCGCCCAGAGGAGCACCTCGACGTACTGCGGCCGGCCGGCGTCGAGTTCCGCGATCCGCTCGACCGCGAGGCGGGTCCAGAAGCAGTCGAGGTAGTCCTCGGCAGGGTGCGGGTAGAGCGTGCGCCGTGCCTGGGGCCGCAGTGCCATGACGGGCTTGCCGTCTGCCCACTCGAGGTTCGGCACGTGCTGGGCCCGCGTCGCGGGGTTGCTCCTCAGGCCGCGCGCCTTGCGGTAGTCGCCCCATTCCTTGTAGGCGACGAGGTCGATGGCCGGCACCCGCTCCTCCAGCGGCGGGTCGAGGCGGCAGTGGTGGACGCCGACGTGGGTGATGCCGTAGCCCGCGGCGTCGAGCGCCTCGTAGAGGGTGCGGTGCTCGGGGCCGGCCGTGCCGTAGGGCCGCTCGGCCTCGTAGCTGTGGCCGTTGACGATCGCGCCGTGGGTGTGAGGCCACTTGCCCGTGTACATCGAGATGCGCGTCGGCACGCAGAGCGGGCAGGCGCAGTACGCCCCGTCGAAGACCACGCTCTCGGCCGCCAGCGCGTCGAGATGCGGCGTCGCCACGCCCAGGTCGCCGTAGCACGACAGGCAGTCGCGACGCAGGTGATCGGCCATCAGCAAGATCACGTGCGGCTGGTCGCTCATGCAGGCTGCTCCTTCACGGCGCGGCGCAGCAGCAGCAGAATGGCCGCGCTGAAGATCAACACGTACGGCCCCTCCTGGACGGTCCAGTGCCACGGCATCCCCGCCGCCACCACCGCCAGCATGCACACCGCGCCGCTGGCCCGAAGCAGCAGCTTCCGCGCCCGCTCGGCCATGCCCATCGCGTCTCCAGCCTCCGCCACGCCGGCCCTGGGAGGGCGAGGCTCCCGCCGAGCCGACGTCCCACGGTCCTCCCGTTCCCAAGACGCCATGGGAGGGCGAGGCTCCTGCCGAGCCGACGTTCGAGGGCCATCCCGCTACCGATGCAGAGCGGGAACGGGAGAGCCATCGGGGCCCGGCTCGGCGGGAGCCTCGCCCTCCCGCTGCTACCGGACCGGCTCGCGCCAGTCGAGCGGGAAGATCTCGCCTTGGTACGGCCAGTGCTCTGGGCGCGCGACGAGGCCGTGTCGGACCGGATTGTGTCGCACGTAGTCCCACTTGCTCTCGTAGCTCTCGCCGACCCGCAGCCGTGTGTCCCACTGCCGCGGCTGCCACAGCCGCGGCCCACGGCCCCAGGCTTTGGTGAACTGCGATTTCCAATACGTCACCCAGCCATCCAGATCGACCTCGATCGGCTCACCTCGGGAGGGCGAGGCTCCCGCCGAGCCGACGTCCGACGGCCCTCCCGCACCCAAAACGCCATGGGAGGGCGAGGCTCCCGCCGAGCCGACATCCACCGGCGAGCACGCCTTCCCAAGCTCGATGTCCCCCGGTGCCGCGAACAGGTGGACGTGATCGGGCATGATGACATACCGCCCGACCAGCCACGCCGTGGCCTCTCGCCACACGGAGCACAGGAGGTCGTGCACCTCGGGAGTCGCCAGCCAAGGGCGCCTGCTCCGGGCGCAGACGGTGACGTAGACGATATCCGCGCCGTGACGGCGGAGGAAGACGCCGGAGGCGGGGCGCTTGCGTTGGGGGAGGTGCCGATCCTCGGATGGCGGTTCGGAAGCGGGAGAGCCGGAGGAAGTCGGCTCGGCAGGAGCCTCGCCCTCCCATTCAGAGCCACGGTCATCAGGCATGAAAGGCCCTACCGCGGAATGGGTCGCTGGAAGCTAACGAACACGGCCTCGACGGGATTGAAGTCGAAGCGGAAGGTGGTGCCGTCGCCGTGCTTCTTGCCCGAGCGCTCGTCGATGAGGTCGCGGACGGCGCGGGCGAAGGTGACGGTGACGGGGGTCTTCTTGGTGAGGAGGCCTTCGACGCCTCCGCCGCCGGTGGCCGAGCCGGTGACGGCGGCGTTCTGGAGGATGAAGCAGTAGACGCGGCCGCCCTTGCGCCAGTAGGTGACCTCGCAGTTGCGCGGGCGCTGGCCGTCGGGGCCGGCCACGGTGACCCAGGGCTTGACGCCGGCGGCGAGGACGGGGGCGATGAACGGCTTGCGGCGGTCGGGCGTGGCGGCGCCCTCCTCGCGGTACTGGAGGTAGCGCTGGGGCGAGAGGTTGAGATAGACGGTCATGCCCCGGCCGGCTTTGCGGACGGCGTGCGTCTTGAGCTTGCGCTCGGCGATGGCGTAGCCGGATTCGAGCTTGCACTGGACGGTGTCGAGGAGCTGGCGATAGGTCTTGTAGGAGTAGCCGCGGTCCTGGTTGGTCTCGACCCAGAGCTTGCCGCCGAAGAAGTCGGCCTTGGTCTCGGTGCCGTCGTGGGCGACGCCGAAGAGGTCGTCGAGGGCGCCCTTGGCGCGGCCCTTGCCGTGCTGGTCGAAGAGGCCGCAGGCGAAGTCGGCGATGACCGTGCCGCCCCGCTGGGCGAACTCGCGGATGCGCTGCGCCTCGACGTCGCTCAGGGCGTAGCAGGCGGGGAGGATGAGCACCTTGTATTCGGCAGGCACGCCCTTGACGATGACGGTGGGGTAGTCGATGAAGCTGTACTGGATGCCGCTGTCGGTGAGTAGTCGCTCCCAGGCCTTGCGGACGAGGTGCGAGGTGCCGAGCCGACAGTCGCCGTTGCGGTTGACCCAGGTGCGGCCGTGGGGCTCGATGTCGAGGCACCAGGAGACCTGGATGCTGGGATGGCTGTAGTAGAGGGCGACGCCGTCGTGGATCCACGTCGAGCCGACGACCTTGGCGCCGAGGCGGGCGACCTCCTTGTTGGTGGCCTTGTACTCGTCGAGCCAGGGCCGCGGCTTCTTCCCGTCGAACCAGCCCTCGACCCAGCCGATCATCCCGCGGTTGCCGTGGGCGAGGTAGTACCAGGTCTGCCAGATGTCGTTCGCCGTGCCCCGCTTGTCGCTGTGGAAGTGGGTGGTGACCTGGGGCATGGCGTTCTGCGGGTTGAGCGAGCGGATGACGGCCTGGGAGGAGCCGATGTTGTATGCCTCGATGAACTGGATCTTGCGGCAGAGCTTGGCGTAGTCGTAGCCGCCGAAGAGGTTGGGCGACTGGCCGCCGACGAAGCCGCAGGGGGTGTCGGGGTCGGCGGCGTTGGCGGTCTCGACCAGCGTGCCGATGAGGTTGGCCCAGAAGCTGTCGTTGTAGGTCATGCGGTCGAGGAAGGGCGAGAAATCGATGTCCTTGAGTTGCCGGCCGAGCTGTTTGCGGGTGAACTCGGGGGTGACGAACTGCGCTTTCGGGCCTTTGCCGCCGTAGTAGCGGTCGAGCCATCGCTGGTAGTCGGCGTCGTTGCCGTGGATGCGCCAGGGGATGGGCTTGACGAAGGAGCCCCAGGAGATCTCGTCGTCGAGGGCGTAGGCCACGCGCATGGGGCTCTTCTTGAGGCCGTTGACCCGCTGGGTCACGAGCTGCTTGGTGGTGGCGAGGAACCTGGCGTCGAGGGGCCGCGGGCCGCGGGCGCCGAAGCGGATGGTGCGGGCGTTGTTCTGGATGCCTTTCCAGTTGGTGCGATGGAGGTAGAGATAGCCCTTGCCGGCGGTGTGGTCGTTGTAGAAGCGCAGGTGCCATTTCTCGAGCCATTCGAGGGGGCCGGAGCCGTGGTCGGTGAAGCCGCCGTTGAAGCCGTAGTCCCTGCAAAACTGGCCACCCTCGTCGCCCGTGCCGATGGACCACTTGTAGCGCCAGGGCATGTAGACCCACGTGTCCCACCGCCCGATCATCATCTTCGGGTCCTGGCGGACCCGCTGGAACTCCGGCGCGCTCTTCACGTAGGCCAGATAGGGATCCTCCGCGGCCGCGGCGCTCAGGCACAGAGCAGCGGCCAACGCGGCGGCGGCGACGCGCAGCATGACACATCCTCCTTCTGGAAAGGGCCGGCGGTGATTATGCGGCGGGAGGGGGCGCGTTGTCAACGGAGGGGATGCAAGCGCTCCCGCGGCTGCGCGCGAGACGGGGCTCCCCGCATGGGAGGGCGAGGCTCCCGCCGAGCCGGCCCGGGGGCGGGAGGCAGCTCGGCCGAAGTCGGCTCGGCAGGAGCCTCGCCCTCCCACACCGTGGGCCGGGTCACACCTTGTCGGGCACGACGTAGGGCTTGCGGTAGTTGCGGGTCAGCATGGCCGTGGCCGCGGGCGGGGCGCCGACGAACTGCTCAGTCTCGGGGTCGAACTTCAGGGTGAGGCCCAGTCGGCCCTCCCATTCGCCGAGGTCCAGCTTGCGGTTCTCCGTCAGGTGCTTGCGCAGCCGCGCCCACGCCTCGTTGGCGTAGTCCTGCTCGAAGGGCTTGTCGAGACTGCCGAGCTTGACGTGCTTGCCCAGGCGATAGGAGATGTTACCCAGGTGGCAGATCGCCGCCGAGTAGTGGCCTTCGAGGAACGGGGCGTTGAGCTCCTCGCGCTTGCGGCTCCGCACGCAGTCGATGAAGTTCCCGAAGTTGCCGTTGGGGAACACGTGGACGTCCACCTCCGGCAGCGGCGCCGTCTTCCCGCCGCCGTCCTTGGGGTAGAACTTGCGGCCGTCCACCACGCGGCCCGCCTCGTAGAGGAAGTCGTTGCTCACCCGCCGCGTCTTGCCGTCCACGAGCCCGCAGACCTCGAAGACCATGAGGGTGTCGCCGTATTCATAGACCGTGAGCTGGGTGTTGGGCGTCTGCCCCTGATCTTTGTAGCCGATGCGGCCCCCGATGCTGAAGACGCGTGTCGGATGGGTCGCGCCCGGGATCGCCCAGCGGGCGACGTCCGTCTGGTGGACGCCCTGGTTGCCGATCTCACCGTTCCCGAAGTCCCAGAACCAGTGCCAGTTGTAGTGGACGAGATTGCGGTGGTAGGGCTGCATGGGGGCGGGGCCGAGCCAGATGTCCCAGGCGAGCCACTCGGGCGGGGGCTCTGGCTTCGCGAACTTGATGCTGCCGCGGGGCTTGCTGGCGAAGCCGTGGCTGACGAGCAGCTTCCCGAGCTTCCCGCTCCGGGTCAGCGCGGCCATCTTCGCCCAGTGGGAATCGCTGCGGCGCTGGGTGCCGGTCTGGACGATCTGCTTGCTCCGGGCGATCAGGTCGGTGCAGATTCGGCCCTCGAAGATGTTGTGGGTCGCAGGCTTCTCGACGTAGACGTCCTTGCCGGCCTGGACGGCCCAGATGGTGGCGAGGGTGTGCCAGTGGTTGGGGGTGGCGATAGAGATGGCGTCGAGCTCCTTGTCCTCGAGCGCCGTGCGGATGTCCTGCGTGGCCTTAGGCGCGCGGCTCTCCGCGGCTTTCCTGTACGCGGCGAGCTTCTGCTCGTACTCCTTCCGCGCCTGGTCCTTCTCCTCGCGCGAGGCGTTCTTGGGCAGCTTGGGTTCCGTGATGCCGTCCGCGCGCGCCATGGACTTGACGATGGCGCTCAGCCCGCGCTTGCGGCCGTTGGCCGCGCGGTTCATATCCACGTCCACCGACCAGGTGACCTCGACGTCCTTCATGCCCATCCAGGTGCCGAGGTGCCCGCCGCCGCGACCGCCGACGCCGACCACCCCGATGTTCACCCGGTTGTTCGCGCCGAGCACGGGCCGCGACGCCACCCCGACGATGAACGTCGCGCCCGCCGCCGTCAGCGAGCCCTTCAGGAACGTCCGCCGATTCACGTTCGCCATCTGCCCGTCTCCACAAGAGGATCGAAGCGCCGAGGCCGTGCCACGTATTCAAGCGCGCCACCGCCCCGCGTGCAAGGCGGGATCGCCCATGCGGGTGCCGAAGGAGGTGACGGAGCCCCATTTCCGCATTTGCGCAAATCCGGGAATGGCAGATGCCGCCAATGAGCGCGCAACCCGCTCGCCGAGCGAGCTCGGCGGGGGCCTCGGCCTCCTGACTCCGTGCCCTTTGCCATTTGCCTCCGTCCGCGCTATCTTCAGGCTCCCCCTTCGGAAAGGAGACGACCGTGAACGAGTCGGCGCTGTTGGGAATGGCGATGCTCGGGCTGCTGGCCGCTACGGGCGATGGCGGACAGCGCAAGAAACGGGCGGAGCCGCCGCCGCCGTCGCAGGTCTACAAGACGGTCGGCGAGGCGAAGCTCAAGGCCTTCGTCTACGCGCCGGCGGGGCACCAGCCGACGGACAAGCGGCCGGCCATCGTCTTCTTCTTCGGCGGCGGGTGGGTCGGCGGCAGCCCGAGGCAGTTCGACCAGCACGCCCGCTACCTCGCCTCGCGCGGGATGGTGGCGATCACGGTCGAATACCGCACGAAGAAGAGCCACGGCGTCGCGCCCTTCGCCTGTGTGGCGGACGCACGGTCGGCCATGCGCTGGGTGCGGGCCAACGCCGCAAAGCTCGGCATCGACCCCGACCGCGTCGCCGCGGGCGGCGGGTCGGCGGGGGGCCACCTCGCCGCGGCCACGGCTTTCGTCGAGGGCTTCGACGACCCCGCCGACGACAAGAGCGTCAGCCCGAAGCCCAACGCCCTCTGCCTCTTCAACCCCGTGATCGACACGACCGAGAAGGGCTACGGCGCGAGCCGCCTCGGCGACCAGAAGGTCGCCTTCTCGCCCGTCCACCACGTCGCGAAGGGCGCGCCGCCCGCCATCGTCTTCCACGGCACGGCAGACAAGACGGTGCCCTTCGAGAACGTCCAGCGCTTCGCGCAGCGGATGAAGGCGGTCGGCGCGCGCTGCGAGCTCGTGGCCTTCGAGGGCAAGGGCCACGGCTTCTTCAACTACGGCCGCGACGGTGGCGACGCCTATCGCAAGACCGTCCGCGCCATGGACCGCTTCCTCGCCTCCCTCGGCTGGCTCGAGGGCGAGCCGACGCTCGATGAATAGCGTCGCGAACCGGGAGGGCGAGGCTCCTGCCGAGCCGCGTGGCGATGGAGGCTCTGCCCTGGTTGGCGGCTCGGCAGGAGCCTCGCCCTCCCGGAGCGCCGCGATGGTCCGTAGCAGGAAGGAGAGGGTGTCGGATCTTGATTAGTGATTAGCGACCCGATCCCCGACACTAATCACTAATCAAGATCCGACACCGATGCCGAATGCTGACGGCCTCTACCCGATGGAGCGGAGTCAACACGATGCGCTGGTGCCTGATTGGGGGGCTCTTGATGGCGCTCCAGACTCTCGGAGCAGAGCACCATGTGGCGGTGACCGGCAGCGACGACGCGCCGGGCAACGCCACACGCCCATGGCGGACAATCGCGAAAGCGGCCGAGACGATGGGGCCGGGCGACACGTGCTGGGTGCACGAGGGCGTCTACCGCGAGGCTGTGAAGCTGTCGCGCTCGGGCGAGGCGGGCAAGCCGATCCGCTTCGCCGCGTGGCCCGGCGACCTCGTCACCCTCAGCGGCACGATCCCCATCGAGGGCGAATGGTCAGTTCACAGGGGCAAGATCTACAAGACGGGCGTGGACGGGCGGCGGAGGATCCGCCAACTCTTCGTCGATGGCGCGATGATGATCGAGGCGCGGTGGCCCAACGCCCGATTCGGCCAGATGCTCGACCGCAGGGTCTGGCGCCCCACGGGCAAGGGCAGCCGCTACGGCAAGGTGGTCGATCCCGCACTCGCGAAGACGGGCATCGACTGGACGGGGGCGCTCGCCACCCTCAACGCCGCACACCAGTTCTTCACCTGGACCCGCATCGTCCGCTCCCACAAGCCCGGCAGCGACACGTTCACCTACGACAAGACCTTCCCCGGCATCACCCACTACGCGAACAAGACGCGGCCGTGGGAGGATGACTTCTATTTCCTCTCGGGCAAGCTCGAGGCGCTCGACAGCCCCACCGAGTGGTTCCTCGACACGGAGACCCACACGCTCTATCTCTGGGCGCCCGATGGGAAGAGCCCCGCCGAGCACACCGTCGAGGCCAAGGCGCGGGACTACGCCTTCGACGCCAGCGGCGTGCGCCACGTCGAGATCCGCGGCTTCCACCTCTTCGCCTGCACCTTCAGGCTCAATGGCTGCGAGCACTGCGTCGTCGAGGGCTGCCACCTGCGCTTCCCCGTCTTCGAGCGCGAGATCCCCGAGATGGAGCAGCCCCGCCACGCCTCCGTCCGCACCCTCGTCTCGGGCGACCACAACGTCGTCCGCAACTGCTCGCTCGCACACTCCCCCACCTCGGGCCTCACCGTCCGCGGCCTGCACAACCTCGTCGAGAACAACCTCATCCACAACGTCTGCTGGAGCGGTACGCTGACCTACTGCGGCCTCGCCGTCGGCCCGACCAAGCGCGTCGAGCCCGCCAGGCCCAATGAGCCGCAGACCGATGTCGAGCCCTGCGGCACCGTCGTCCGCCGCAACACCGTGTTCGACGCCGGCAACGCCGTGGTCCACGTCACCGGGATGCCGGGCATCGTGGTCGAGCTCAACCACATCTTCAACGGCGGCTACCTGTGCAAGGACGTCAGCCTGCTCTACACCCAGCTCCCGCACATCTATGGCACCGTGCTCCGCTACAACTGGGTGCACGACTGCCACGCCCCGCAGATCGCCCTCGGCATCCGCGGTGACGACCAGACCCGCGGCCTCACCGTCCACCACAACGTCGTCTGGAACTGCGGCTGGGACGGCATCATCGTCAAGGGCGACTTCAACCGCGTCGTCCACAACACCTGCCTGAGCAACCGCCAGAGCGACATCCTGCTCTTCTCGCGCCCCGAGCCGACGAAGCCGTGGCGCAAGCAGTACCCGCTGCTGAAGGTGCAGAACGCGCGCTCCGAGGTCGCCAACAACTGCGCGGCCCGCATCATCAGCGACCGGCGCCGCAAGAGCCCCATGTCCGCGAAGACCCACCACAACTACACGGGCGCCGAGCCGATGCTCGTGGACCCCGAGCACCTCGACTTCCGCCCCCGCCCGGGCTCCCCCCTCATCGACGCCGGCACGCCCATCCACGGCATCAACGACGCCCACACGGGCAAGGCCCCCGACGTCGGCGCCTACGAGCACGGCGCCGAGCCTTGGGTCCCCGGCTGCCGCAACGGCGTGCGTTTGCTGCGGGGCGGGAAGCCGGGGACGCTGCGCGTCGCCCTCGCCATGCCCTTGCTGGAGCCTGTCGCCATCGGGGCATCATCGGGCAGCGGCAAGGCCGAGCTTCGGTTCACGCCGCAGGACTGGATGCGCCCGAAGGAATGGAGGCCCGGCCCGCCGCCGCTCCGCTTCACGGCGAAGGGCCTCGGCACGGTCGAGACGCAGGCCGCCCCGAAACCGGCCGCCGTTCTGTGGTTCGGGCAGGGAAGCACCGTGGGGATCGGTCAGACGAAGCTGCGGTATGACGACAGACAGGAGAGGCGCTGAGGCGTCATCGGCTGGTGCGACCGCGGCGCGATCCGACCAACAGCAAGCCGGCGGCGACGACGGCCAGTAGCGCGATGCCCGGCGCTGCGAGGGGGATGCCGCCGATGCGCAGGGCCATCGGGTTCTTCCCCGCCACGACGATGACGAAGGCGAGCAGGATGCCGAGGAGAGCCTCCCCCGTGATGAGGCCCGCGGCGAAGAGCACGCCGCGATCCTGGGCGGCGGGGGCCGCCTGCTCGCCGCGCCGCGCCCGCAGCCGCCGCGCGACGGCGGCGATCACGCCGCCGGCCAGGATGGCCACCCCAAGCTCCAGCGGCAGGTAGATCCCGACGGCGACGGCGAGGACGGGGGTGCGGAAGGTGCTCTCGAGCGCCTCGAGCAGCACGTCGAGTGCGATGACGAACATGCCGACGCCGACGCCGAAGATCACCATGCCCCAGGGCAGGTCGCGCGCGAAGACCCCGCGGGCCACCGACGCCATGAGCGTAGCCTGGGGCGCGCCGAGCGGCTGCCCCGTCTTCCCCGCGATGGGGCCGATGCCGTAGGCCCGCAGCAGCAGCGAGAGGATGGGCGCCAGGACGAAGGCCGCCGCGATCACCCCCACGGCCTGCATGACCTGCTGCTTCCACGGGGTCGCGCCGACCAGGTGGCCCGTCTTGAGGTCCTGGAGATTGTCGCCGCCGATGGCCGCGGCGCAGCAGACGACGGCGCCGATGAGGATCGCTGCGGCCGGCCCCGTCGCACTGTCCGTGCCCAGCGCCAGGAGCAGCAGCGCCGAGGTCAGGATCGTGGCGATCGTCACCCCCGAAACGGGGTTGTTCGACGAGCCGACCAGCCCCGCCATGTACGAGGCGACGGCCGAGAAGAGGAAGCCCGCGAGCAGCATCACGCCCGCCATGACCGCCGCGATGCGCACGTCGCCCGTGACGTGGCGGAAGATGAAGAAGAGCGGGATGACCGACGCGACGAGCGCGATGCCGATCCACTGCATGGGCGCGTCGCGCTCGGTGCGCGGCAGGGAGGTGGCCCCTTCGAGCCGGATCTGGCGGTAGGCATCTATGCCCGACCGGACCCCGCGCCAGAGGCTCGGCATGAGCCGCAGGATCGCCCAGAGGCCGCCGACGGCCATGGCGCCCACCCCGATGTAGCGGGTCTGGGTGGACCACAGGTGCCGCGCCCACGCAGCAGGCTCGAGCCCCGCGCCGCCGGCCGCATCGTACGCGGCGATGTACGGGATGGCCACCAGCCAGTTGAGCGCCCCGCCCAGGAAGACGAGCACGGCGATGTTGAGCCCCACGATGTAGCCCACCGCCACCAGCGCCGGCGCCAGGCTCGCGCCGAAGCAAGCCACCGTGCCCCAGGCGCGCGAGGCGACCTCCACGGAGCCGCGCCAGAGCCCCAGCCCCGTCTCGCCGAGCTTGAACAGCGCGCCCAGCCCCGCGCCCGATGCGATGAGCGCCAGGCCCGACCGCCCCGAGTCGCCGATCCGCAGCACCTGCGCCGTCGCGACCCCCTCGGGGAAAGCCAGCTTCGCATCGACGATGAGCGCGCGCCGCAGCGGCACGGTGAAGAGCACGCCCAGCAGCCCGCCCAGGCCCGCGATGGCCGTCGTCTGCCAGTAGTCGAAGTGCGTCCACGTCCCAAGGATGATGAGCGCGGGGAGGGTGAAGATGACGCCTGCCGCGAGGCTCTCGCCCGCCGAGGCCGCCGTCTGCACGATGTTGTTCTCCAGGATGTTCGACCGCCGAAAGGCCCGCAGCAGGCCCATCGAGATGACGGCAGCGGGGATGGATGCCGACACCGTCATCCCCGCCTTCAGGCCAAGGTAGGCGTTCGCCCCGGCCAGCAGCGCCGAGAGCACGACGCCCAGGATGACGGCCTTGACGGTGATCTCCGGCAGGCTCGGCTCGTCCACCGCGCGTGTCTCCTCCGTCGTGGCTTCCGCTCGGGACGGCTTGCGGCTGGACATTGTAGCGGATCGGGCAGCGGGGGTCTACGCGGGTCGAGACGATAGACGTTGACAATTCTGCGCGGTGCGCTAAGATGGTGGGCAGACGGGGAGGCCAGGTGGGGTACGCCGCCGGCTGGGCAGTGGAGCGAGATGCCGTGGGCCGGAAGATTGCCATCGCCATTGGCTGCCTCGCACTGACCGCGATCGGCGTCTACCTCGCGTGGCCGAAACACCGCATCCCGACGCCCAACCCCGACGACTACCGCAGGCCCTGGGTCTGCGACGCCTGCGGCCACACGTGGCAGGCGCCGCCCAGCCAGGGTCTGCTGGCGTGCCCGAAGTGCGGGGAGAAGAAGGGCGCGCAGGCGGCGATCTTCGTCTGCAAGGCGTGCGGCAAGGAGTTCGAGGCATACCGCTTCGCGGACTTCTACAGCCTCGACGGCGAGGTCGGCCCCGACGGCAAGCCGGCCGTGCCCGCCACCTACTACAAGAAGCCCGGCGGCGCCTGGACGACGGACAGGAGCAAGATCGAGCCCATCGTGTGCCCAGGCTGCGGCAACAGCGATGCCGCGAAACTGGAGGAGAAGGTCTTTGCTCCGTGAGCGCGGGGGAGCGCCCCAGGCCACACCTATAGCACCTATAGGACCTATAGGACCTATAGGACGCATAGGACCGATAGGACCAACGACATGAACGCCGTCAGCATCCGTGTATGGCGAGGCCGGCGATCGGGCTTCACCCTGATTGAGCTCCTCGTCGTCATCGCCGTGCTCAGCATCCTGATGGGCCTGCTGTTGCCCACGATCCGCGCGGTCCGCCGCCAGGCGAAGAACACCCAGTGCCTCAGCAATGTCGGCCAGTGCGCCTACGCGGTCCAGATGTACCTCGAGGAGTACCGCGACTACTGCATGCCCTGGATCCCCAGCTACGGATGCTATTGCACGCCGCGCCACGGCAACCGCTGGCACACCTCGATCCACTGGCTCATCCAGGAGTACTTCGACTACGACAAGGCCACAGGAAAGACGTCCTTCTGGGAGTGCCCGGGCGACGACACCAACGACTGCTATCCGTGGGACGGCTATCAGAACGGCGGGGACCGCTATACCGGCACGCGCCGCGGATGCGGCTACCACTACAACAACGGCGGCGGGGTGAACGGCGGCATCTTCCGCGAGCCGAAGCAGGGGCTCAGCCTCGTCTACCCCAAGACCTCGGGCGGGCTGAACACCGCCTACGGGAAACACGTGGACACGGTGGCGGACCGCGCGAAGAAGATAGCGACCTTCTGCTGGTGTGGCCACAACTTCTGGCCGGGCTCCGGCGTCGGACGCGAGCGGCTCCAGTGGTGGCACTCCGACCCGCCGGACCACAAGTGCCCCATGGGCTTCCTCGACGGCCACGCCCGCATCTGCACCCTCAAGCCCTATCAGAGCGAGACGGCCGAGTATGCCTGGTAAGCGGCAGCCCGCGGCGGCGTTCACGATGATCGAGCTCCTCATCGTAATCGCCGTCATCGCCATCCTGGCGGGCCTCCTGCTCCCCACCCTCCGCGCCGTCCGCCGCCAGGCCAAGATCACCCAGTGCGTCCACAACGTCGCTCAGGGCGCCTACGCCGTCCAGATGTACCACGAGGAGTACCGCGACTACTGCCCCCCCTGGATTCCCGTGGACTACTGCGACCCGCCCCATGGCAACCGATGGCACACCGCCACCCACTGGCTCATCCAGGAATACCTCGGCGATGACAAGCACATCTGGGAATGCCCCGCCGACGACACCAACGACTGCTATCCCTGGGACGGGTACCAGAACGGCGGCGACCGCTACAACGGCACGCGCCGGGGCTGCGGCTACTTCTACAACAACGGCGGCGGGGTGAACGGCGGGATCTTCCGCGAGCCGGAGCAGGGCCTCAGCCTCGTCTACCCCAAGACCTCGGGCGGGCTGAACACCGCCTGGGGCAAGCCCCTGGACACGGTGGAGCACCAGAGCAAGAAGATCACCTTCTTCTGCTGGTGTGCCCACAACTTCTGGCCGGGCTCCGGCCGTGGCCGCGAGCGGCTCCAGTGGTGGCACTCCGACCCGCCCGACCTCAAGGCCCCCGTCTCCTTCCTCGACGGCCACGCCAAGGCCGTCACCATCAAGCCCTACCACAGCCGGACCGAAGAGTACGTCTGGTAGCCGCTCTGCCGCCGGCGGGAGGGCGAGGCTCCCGCCGAGCCGCCCCCACCCCGCAGATGCGGCTCGGCGGGAGCCTCGCCCTCCCCCTGTCTGCCGGCGACTCCCTGTGGGGGGATCACTTCTCGACCGGCACCACGATGCCGCGCATGATGATCTTCTGGGCGAAGACGAAGATGACGAAGGTGGGGACCGCCGCGACGATCAGCGAGGCGTAGATCACCCCCTGCCCCTTCTGCTGCTGTAGCTCGTAGAGCCACACCATCAGGGTCCACATCTTCTGGTCCTGGCAGATGAGCAGCGCGAACATGAAGTTGCTGTAGGCCAGGGTGAATGCCTGAAGGCCGATGACCGCGAGGATCGGCTTCGAGAGGGCCATCGTGATGTGCCAGAACATGGTCCACTCGCTGGCGCCGTCGATGGCCGCGCTCTCGTAGAGCTCGCGGGGCAGGGAGTCGAAGAAGCCCTTGAGCAGGAAGATCGCGTACCCGTTCGCCAGCCCGGGGAGCACGAGCGCCGCGAAGGTGTTCAGCAGCCCCAGCTCGCGAAGCATCAGGAACACCGGGATCTGGGTGACCATGGGCGGGAAGGCCATGGTGAGCATGAGGAAGAGCAGGACCTTGTAGGCCGTGGGGATCTTGTAGCGGCTCATGGCATACGCTGCCAGCGGGTTGACCACCAGCGCGAAGCCCACCGCCACGGCGCAATAGATGACGGTGTTGACGATTCCGCGGCCGTGGAAGAGCATGTAGTCGAGGACGGCCTTGTAGTTGCGCGTCGAGAACTCCCACCGCAGGTCGCGCCGCTCTTCGAGGAAGGCCAATGCGTGCGCGTCGCGCTGAGGGGGCTGGATAGCCAGGAAGCTCTCCGCCTGCGTGCCCAGCGCCGCGTTCGCCGCCTCGATGGTGCCGAACTTGGCTTCGAGGTGGTCGCGGAAGAGGAAGTCGATGCTGTGGATGCGGAGGTGCTCGGCGGGGAGCTTGTGCTCGGTGCCGGTGTCGGGGTCCTTCCAGCCGGCGATGAAGGCCTCCCAGTCGCTGAGCGCGAGGCCCTCGGTGGGCGGCTCCTCGATGAGCGGGACCTCGTCGAACGAGGCGTAGGCCATCTGGTAGTTGCGGTTCAGGACCGCGATGCCGCGGTACTTGGCCTTCAGGAACGCGCGGTAGAGCGGCGCGGCCTCGGGGTCGGCGCGCAGCCAGAGCAGGTTGAGGGTGTTGCGGACGAACTCCTCCCAGTCCTCCGCCTCGGCCGGCGAGTCCGTGGGGACGCGGCGGGGGAGATGCAGCTCGGCGTACGAGGCGTAGCTCGTCCCGTGCTTGGCGTTGTACTCCTCGATCTTCTTCGTGTACTGCGTCTTGATGAACAGGCTCTTGTAGAAGCCCTCGACGCTGAAGTAGTAACGGTGGCTGCGGGGCTGGCGGGCCTTGAAGTCGCGGAAGGCGAGGGGGAAGGGGTCGTCGGAGGGCTTGTTGCGCCGCAGCAGGTAGTCCTCGCGGAGGACGAAGAAGCCCTGCCAGTCGGCGAACTCGGTGGCGAGCTCGGTGTTGCAGGCCTCGATGTCCTTGCCGAAGCGGGCCATGAGCTCGTGCTTGAAGGCCCGGAGGCCGCCGGGGGTGGTCTTCGAGACGGGGGTGTCCATGTAGCCGATGGTGTAGGCGTAGTGGGGCAGGTCGGCCGCATCGAGGAAGGCGCGCCACTCGGCCACGAGCTTCGCGTTCGGCTCCGCAGGCAGCTCGGCCTGCTCGAACGACGGGGTGTCGTCGTCGTAGGCGATGTGCATCGCGTCGAGCGACTCGTTGAAGAGGCCCTCGACGTGCTTGCGGTACAGGGCGAGATCGCTGCCGAGGTACTTCGGAAAGGGCAGGAACTCCTTGACATCTGCGGCGCTCTTCGTGCTGCCGGCGACCATGATGAGGAACGGATAGAGCATGGTCAGGGAGCCGATGACCAGGAGCGCATAGATGCTCGCGATCAGCGCCCTGACCTTCGGATCCCGTCGCCCTATCCGCGAAATGATCGGCATGCCGCAACCTTCAAGAAGTCAGACTCAACCACGGATTCCACGGATGGCACGGATAGGACAGAAGAGAAGACAAGAGTCTCACGCAGAGACAGCAGAGGGAAGCAGAGAGGGAAAGAGAAGAGAGGAAGAGGGAACCACAGATGAACACAGATAAACACAGATAAGAAGAAAAGAGGCCGTCGTGAGCCGACGGTTTCCAAGCTCTCGCTTGGGAACCGTTGGGCCCGAATCCCTTCTTCGTCTTCCATCTGTGTCCATCTGTGGTCATCTGTGGTTCCATCCTCCTTCTGCCTCTTGTCCTATCCGTGCTATCCGTGGAATCCGTGGTGTAATCCTCTTCGTCTTCCCCCTCTGCGTTCCTCTGCTCCCTCTGCTGCCTCTGCGTGAGACTCCTCTCGGTTCACTTCTTGTCATCCCCGCCCGTCGTGCGGAACTCGAGGCGGGAGAGGATGGTGAGCTGGTGGACGGTGAAGCCGATGAGCAGGCAGCCCAGGACCCAGGCCATGGCCGTGGCGGGGCCGAACTTCAGGTAGATGAAGGCGCGGTAGAAGATGTGGAGGCCCGCCACCTCCGTCCTGTAGCCGCCGCCGGTCATCGCCAGGATGTTGGCCGTGGACTTCCACGAGCCGATGAAGACCCCGACGAAGTTGATGATCAGCAGCGGCTTGAGGATCGGGAAGATCACGAAAAGGACCTTGTCAATGAACGTCGCGCCGTCCACATCCGCCGCCTCGTAGAAGTCGTCGCTGATCCCCTTGAGCGCAGCCAGGTAGATCAGGCACCCAGGCCCCATCCCCGCCCACACCATCGGCAGCACGCAGCAGAAGAGCGCGGTGTCCGACGAGCCGAGCCACCGATACGGCTCCGGCAGCGTCTTGAACAGCCCCGTCGCGACCCCTACGACCACCCTCGCGACCGTGCGGTGCGGCTGGAGCAGCCAGTGCCGCCACCCGATCTCAGAGAGCCCGAAGATCGGTGCGCCGATCGACAGCACCGTGTAGAAGAGCAGCAGGCCCGCCACCACGAACAGCCCGGCGATCCACAGGCGCTGGTGGAACAGCAGCCGCCGCGCAAACCCCAGGCAGATGACCAGCAGCGCGACCCCCGCCACCAGGTAGACGATGCCAGGGATCGGCATCAGGATGCTGTTCAGCACCCCATTCTCGTTCGGATCGTAGAGCATCTTCCACAGCAGGATCACCACCAGACCCGTGATCACCGCGGGCAGGTAGAAGAGCGTGCGGAACACGATCTTGCCCCGCGGCACCTCCTGGAGCAGGATCGCCAGGATCACCGGCGGCAGGAACGTCATCGAGATGACCAGCAGGCTGTAGCGCAGCGACGTGACCACCGCCGCCCACCAGTCGCCGCTCCACAGGATGTCGCCGAAGTTGTCGAGCCACACGAACTCCGAGCCGCCCATGATGCGGTAGTCCATGAACGCCATCACCGAGCCCCGCACAAGCGGGATGTACCGCCAGACCAGGATGCTCAACACCGCCGGCACCAGCAGCAGGTAGGCGACACGATAGCGGCGGAACTGCCACCCCGGCCGCTTCTGCCCCGCCACCGGCGGGGGCGTGAACGCGCGGATAATCTTGCGGAACACCAACCCGAAGGCCACGACGATGGCGATGAGCGCCAGCACCGCCGTGATGCGCCGCTTGAGCCGCTCCCGCGGCCGCACGATCCCCAGCATCACCTCGTCCGCCTTCTCCCGCGCCTCGCGCAGCAGGCCCTGGAGCACGTCGAGCCGCGCCTCCTCGTCCTCGGGCAGCTCGCCCTTCAGCGCCAGCTCCTCGGCCTCGAGCAGCGGCTCCGTGAGGATGTCGTAGGCGTAGTTGCTGTCCTTCCCGTACGGCTCGGGCTTGCCCGTCTCGATGGCGATCTGGAAGATCTCGGGCCACCCCTTCGGCGCCAGGCGGATCAGCTCCTCGTAGCCGAACATCCGCAGGTACCTGGGATTGACGAACCGCCCGAGACCTCCCTCGACCATCACGCGGGTCTTGATCCGCATGGCGTCCTTGCAGTCGTACCAGCGGACGTACTCCCACGCCGCATCGCGGACCACAGGGTCCTCGATGCCGCTGAAGAGCCCCATCATCCGGCTGTTCAGCTCGGCGCCGCGGATGCCCGTCGGCCCGATGGGCACGGGCACCATCCCGGTGAGGTCCGGGTTGAGCTGGGCAAAGAGCTTCTCGTCGATGTACGCGAAGTGCATCCCGATCTCGCCACGCTCCCACTTGACGTTCGCCTCCGTATCCTTATAGGCGTAGCCGTGGCGCTTCATCCCCTTCGCATCGACCCACGGCTCAGTGCAGACGCGGGTGTAGAAGTCGAGCGCCACCGCGGCCTCACGGCTGTCGAACACCGCGCTCCACGTGTCCGTCGGCTCGTCATAGACCATCACCTCGGCGCCCGACGACCACAGGAACGTGATCCAGTACCAGCTCTCGTGCTTCCCCCGGCCGAACCGCACGCCGTAGATGCCCTCGGCAGGGTTGGCGATCTTCTTGCACGCCTCGTAGAAGTCGTCCCACGTCCAGTCGTTGTGCGGATAGGGCACGCCGGCGGCGTCGAAGAGGTCCTTGCGATACAGGCAGACCTTCCCCAGCGCCCCGCCCCAGGGGACCGCCCACACGTGCTTCTCGCCGCCCCGCCCCTTGCGGTGGATGACGGGCCAGATCTTGGGGTGGACGCGGAACGCCTTCTCCTCCTCGGTCATGCCCGCCAGGTAGTTGTCCTCGGGCAGATCGAGGGGGTAGAGGAAGTCCTGCTGAATGTAGGAGTCGCTCTGGCGGAAGTTCACGTAGATGACGTCGGGCGAGACCTTGCCTGCGATGGCGAGGAGTGCGGTCTCGACGCCCTCGACGCGGATGCCCGAGGCCTGGTGGAGCTCGACGGCCACGTCGTCCCAGTTGTGGCGGCCGTACTTTCGCGGGTCCGCCTTGTACCTGGCGGCGTAGCGCTGCTTGAAGATCTCGGGGAAGCGGCGGACGAACTCGCGGACGGCGGCCACGTCGGCCCGCGTCGCCGTGTCGGTGCGGCTGGGGTCCGGCAGCCACCAGAGCTTGACGTGGATGATCGTCTTGCCGCCACGGTCCTCGACCCACCCGGCGCGGAGCGGGACGGCCAGGGACAGCGCCGCCACAGCGCATGCAACGGCCGCCATCAGGCGGCCTCGTATCGCACTCGGCATCCAACAGCCCAACCCGCGCCTCCTGATCCTGCGGACGCGCCTCTCTCCTCACGGCATCGCCGCGATTATCCCGACCGCCGCGCGCTCTGTCAAACCGCACGGGCGGGACGAGCCATCGACTCGCCCTGCGCGTCTTCGCTATCGCGTGGTCTGTCAGGGCGTGGCGGCCCGCCGGGGCGAGCTGCTGCCCCGACGGGCACCCACTGGGGTTGAACGCCGGCCCCCGGCAGCGTATATTCCACGGCATTGACTATCCCACAGGTCGCAGAAGGGGGTCGGGCGTGACAGGCCGCGTGGTGAGGCATTGTCGGGTGCTCGGCGTCGCCGCCGTGCTCGCCGCCTGGGGCGCGGGGGCAGCTCGGGCCGAGCGCCATCTACTTCAGGTCGAGCAGTTCGAGGGGCCGTGGCGGCGGCAGACGAATATCCCAGGCTTCCTGGGCGCAGGCTTCTGCACGTCGAACGCCAATCCCAAGGTCGCTGCGACGGCGATGCGCACGACGGTGCGGATCGCCGAGGCCGGCCGCTACCGCGTCTACGTCAGGGCCTTCACATCGGCCAACTCGCGTCGCGCGCTCCAGGCCGCCGTCAACGGCAAGCGCCTGGCCGTCACCCACAAGGACAGGCGGCGGCGCTGGTGCTGGGACCTGGCGGGCGAAGCCGAGCTCGCCGCCGGCCCCGTCGAGGTCGCGATCCACGACGCCGACGTCGGCTTCGAGAGCGCCGACGCCGTCCTGCTCACCAACCAGAAGGACGATGATCCCATGGCCGACGACCGCCGCTGGCAGCTCTACCCCGACGGCCTCCCCGACAGGGCGAACGCCCTGCGCTTCAACATCGAGGCCTGCCTCGCCCATTGCACGAAGCGGAAGGCGCCCGCGTCAAGGGCGGCATGGGCGGCGCAGCGCAAGAGCGTCGAGGCCGCGCTCCGCCGCGCGTTGCGGCCGTGGCCGGAGAAGACACCGCTCAACGCCCAAGTCACCGGCCGCGCCGAGCGCGACGGCTACACCCTCGAGAACGTCGTCTTCGAGAGCCTCCCCGGCTTCCACGTCCCCGCCAACGTCTACATACCGACGGGCGTCGAGAGGCCGATGCCCGCCGTCATCGTGACCGCCGGCCACGCGATGGCCGACGGGAAGAACTACGATCTCTATCGCACGGGGCAGCTCGGCCTCGTCCGCCAGGGCTTCATCGTCCTCGCCTACGACCCCATCGGCCAGGGCGAGCGCCGCCGTCGCGGCTACGCCCACACCCTCGGCTGGAACGCCTTCATGGTCGGCCACACCATCCTCGGCTACATGACCTGGGACACCATCCGCGCGCTCGACTACCTCCTCACCCGCCCCGAGGTCGATCCCAGGCGCATCGGCCTCACCGGCAACTCCGGCGGCGGGATGAACACCTTCTACACCATGCCCGTCGAGCCGCGTCTCACCGCCGCCGTCTCGTCGTGCTTCACCTGCTCCTACCACGCGTGGCTGAAGGACGGCGGGAACCACTGCATCTGCAACCACCTCCCAGGCATCGTCCGCGAGGCCGAGGAGTTCGAGCTCATCGCGCTCTGCGCCCCGCGGCCCTTCCTGGCGACCAACGGCGCCAAAGACCCCATCTTCCCCATCCGCGGCACCCGCGGCGCCATCGAGCGTGCAAGGAAGGTCTACGCCTTCCACGGCGCCGAGAAGCAGGTGGCGCTCTTCGAGGCCCCCCTCCCCCACGGCTGGTCGCAGCCCATGCGCGAGGCCTGCTACGGCTGGATGGCGAAGCACCTGCTCGGCCGCGGCGACGGCTCGCCCATCGCCGAGCCCGAGATCAAGCTGGAGAGCAAGACGTCGAAGGCCATTCGCTGCTTCAAGGACGGCAAGTTCCCTGAGGGGACGAAGACCTTCGCAGCCATCCTCCGTGCGGAGGCCGAGCGCCTCATCGCCGCCTATCCGCCGATTCCAGGCGGCAGGGCAACGCGCAAGACATGGGCGAGAGCGCTGCGCGAACGGCTCTGGGAGACCCTCGGTGGCGAGCCGACGCCCTTCGCTCCGAAGGCCACTTCCCACGGCACGTTCGCCTGGCGAGGCCACACCGCCGAGCGGCTCACCATCCAGACCGAGCCGACCCTCGAAGTGCCCGCGCTGCTGATCCGGCCCGCGAAGGCACAGGGCAAGGCCCCCGCCGCGATCCTCCTCGACGACGAGGGCAAGACCTCCGTCCGCAACTCGCAGGTTGCGCGCGAGCTGCTCGAGCGGGGAGTCGCCGTCCTGGCGCTGGACGTGCGGGCGCTCGGAGAGGGGAAGGTGCATGACAACCACTGCGCGTCCGACGCCGTCGTCCTCGGCCGGCCGCTGCTCGCCCAGATGGCGTGGGACGTGCTTGCCGCCGCCCGGGCGCTCGGCGCACGGAAGGACGTGCATGGTTCGCGGATCGCGGTCTACGGCCGCGGCAGCGTCGGCCTCATCGCCACGGTCGCAACGGCGCTGGCCGACGACCTCTGCGCCTGCGCCGCCGAGGGCTCCGTGGGGAGCTATCTCGGCGCCTTCGGCGACCCCCTGCCCCAGCCGCTGTGGGTCTACGCCCCCAGCCTGCTCGAGCACGCCGACGTGCCCCAGCTCGTCGCGCTCGCCGCGCCCCGTCCCTTCCTCTGGGTGAACCCCGTTGGCTACACGCGCAAGCCCCTCCCTGCGGCCGACCTCCGCAAGCTCGCCCGGCCCGCCCAGGCCAGCTACCAGGCCGCCGGCGCCCCCGACGCTCTCGCCCTCTCCTCCGACCAGGACCCGGCTGCCCGGATCGCCGCCTTCCTCGCCGACGCACTCAAGCCCTGACTCCGCCACCCTCTGTGGACGTGCGGCGGCGTGCTGCGCGATCGCCACCACCTGACGGTCGCCAACACGGAAAAGGTTCCTGACACCTTTTCCGGCCGGCTACCGCTTGACCCTCCCCGTGCCGCTGCCCTCCATCAGGCTGACGACCTCCTCGACGGTGACGCAGTGGAAGTCGCCCTGGATCGAGTGCTTGAGACAACTCGATGCGACGGCGAAGCGGATGGCGGCCTGAGGGTCGGCGAAGGCCTCGCTCGTGAGGGCGTAGAGGAGGCCGGCGGCGAAGGAGTCGCCGCCCCCGACGCGATCGACGATGTCGCGGATTCGGTACGGCTCATACTCACCATCGGCATTGAGCGGGGCGAAGACGGCGCGGTCGGCGGCGCGGTCGAAGAGCATGCCGCCCCAGTTGTTGTGGTCGGCCGAGAGGCTCTCGCGCAGGGTGATGGCAACGCGGGAGAGATTGGGGAACATGGCGATGAGTTGGCGCGCCACGTCCTCGTAGGCCGCGGCGTTGATCTGCCCCGCCTCGACCGACGTGCCCGCTGCCTCGACGCCGAAGACCTTCGCCGCGTCCTCCTCGTTGCCGACCGCCAGGTCCACGTACTGCATCACCTGGGACATGCACTCGCCCGCCAGTGCCCGCTGCTCGGCGCCGGGACGCCAGGTCCAGAGCTTCTTGCGGTAGTTCATGTCGCAGCTCACCGTCGCGCCCTTCTCCTTCGCCTCCCGCACCAGCTTGAGGGTCGCGAGGAAGGCGTTCTCGGTCAGCGACGGGGTGATGCCTGTGACGTGGACCCACGTGACGCCGTCGAGTGCGGCGTCGAAGTCGTACTCGTCGGGCTCCGCCTCGGCGATGGCGCTGTGGGCGCGGTCGTAGACGACGACCGAGGGCCGCTGGTTGGCGCCCTTCTCGACGAAATAGACGCCCATCCGCCCCGCGTCGCGCCGCAGGATCGCCGAGGTGTCGACGCCCCGCCCGCGCAGCTCAGTAACCAGGGCCTCCGCAATCGGGTTCTTCGGCAGCGCGGTGAGGTACCGCACGGGCGCGCCGAACAGGGCGAGCGCCGCACAGACATTCGCCTCCGCCCCGCCGAACGTGCATTCCATCGTACCCGGTAGCGCCTGCCGGAAGCGCAGATGCCCAGGCGGGCAGACCCGCAGCATCACCTCACCAAAGCCCAGGAACATGGCTGGCCTCCTCAGATGGCGGAT
>CAZDNN010000011.1:0-1081 GCA_964506385.1 uncultured Planctomycetota bacterium | reverse complement strand
GCGGCGCAAGCCGTGGCTTGAACGCACGCCGTCGTCGCGATAGCATGGGCCAACGGGTTCTCTGGGAGCGTCTTCACCGTGGCCAGCGGCAGCGACCGACCGGATCCGAACAGCCAGACGCCTGCGGCGCCGCTGACGCCCGCGCGCAGGATGCTGCGCGAGTTCGAGGCGGGGCGGCAGACAGATCGGCGCGGGCGGTGGCCCATCGTCGCCGCTCTGGCACTGGCTCTCGTGCTCGCCGTCGCCGCCGTGTTCGCGCTCGCGCGCCGCGGCAAGACACAGGCGAAGGCTGGCGCGCCCCCACGCACGGCGACGAGCGTTGCGCCGACGCCCGAGGACCCTCGGGAGCGGCTCGCGGCGGGGCTCTTCACCCGCGCCGAGGACGCGGCGGGCCGCGGCCAGTGGGGCACGGTCCTCCAGCATCTCGCCGCGCTGGCCAGCCGCTACGCCGACACCAGCTTCTGCGCCGAGCACGCTGCGGCCATCGCCGAGCTCAGGGCGCGGGCCGAGGCGGGCGGCGAGCCGGCGCCACACACAGCCGTCGCCGTCGCACGGCCCGAGCCGCAGACGGCCTTCGAGCGCGCGCTGGCCACGTGGCCCGTCGCCTTCGAGGACACGCTCGGCGACAAGGCCTGCCTGGAGCGGGCGCTGCTGTTCCGGGGCCAGTATGGCGGCCACTTCCACATCCACAACGGCGGCCTCGCCATCTCCGGCGTCCACACCAACTCGGCGTGCTGGTGGAACTGCCTGGTGGGCGACTGCTATGCGATGAGCCTGGACTTCTACTTCGCGGGGTCGGTGCCGCTCATCCTGTTCAGCGGGCCGGGCTACGGCAGCCACCCGGCGGTCGGCTACGCTCTCCGCCTGCCGGCGAAGGGCGGCGCGCTGACGATCGAGCTGCGCCGCCACGGCGCGGTCGTCGGCCTGCCCCTGCGGCAGGCCCCCTTCGCCTCCAGGGCCTGGCACCGCCTCGACGTGCTCCGCGACGGCGATCGCATCGCCGTTCGGCTCGACGGGCAGATGCTCGGCGAGTGGCACGACCCCGAGCCGCTGCGTGGGGCGATGCACGCCTTCGTAGGTC
>CAZDNN010000010.1:0-27351 GCA_964506385.1 uncultured Planctomycetota bacterium | reverse complement strand
GGCAGGTCGTCGAGGGTGCGGCAGTGGCGGGCGGCGTGGAAGCCGAACTCGGCGAGGAAGGCTCCGATGACGGCGGCCTCGACGGCGGCCCAGTCGGGTGGGGAGCCGAGGAGGCGGGCCATGGAGGTGACGGGCTTGTCGGTGATGCCGCAGGGGACGATGAGGCGGAAGGCGTCGAGGTCGGTCGAGACGTTGAGGGCGAAGCCGTGGTAGCTGATCCAGCGGGTGAAGGCGATGCCGATGGCCGCGACCTTCGCGTCGCCGACCCAGACGCCCGTGAGGCCCTCGACGCGGCGGCCCTCGATGCCGAACTCTCTGAGTGCTGAAATGATCGTGGCTTCGATGCCTCGGAGGAAGCGGTGGACGTCGCGGCGGGCGGCGGCGAGGCGGACGATGGGGTAGCCGACGAGCTGGCCGGGGCCGTGGTAGGTGATGTCGCCGCCGCGGCTGCTCTCGTGGAGCTCGACGCCGCGTCGGGCCAGCTCCTCGGGCGAGACGAGCAGATGCTCGCGGCTGGCCGAGCGGCCGAGGGTGATGACGGGCTCGTGCTCGAGGAGCAGGAGGACGGCGTCGTCGGGCTCGGTGGCTTTCATCCGCTCGACGATGCGGAGCTGGATGTCCAGGGCTTCCTGGTAGCCGATGCGGCCGAGGTCGAGGACGTGGCAGTCAGCCATCGTCACGCCCTCCCTGCGGGAAGGCGCGAGGGCGGGAGAAGTCGGCAGTCGCCACCGCTACCTCTCCTTCTCGGCTTGGGGCTCGGAGATGCGGAGGAGGCGCATCTCGGAGGAGACGGGTAGGGTGAGGTGCGCTGTGCCGGCGAGCTTGATGAGGAAGCCGGTCTCGGGGTCCACCCACAGCCGCATGTCGGGGCCGAGGGCGAAGGGGCCGCGGAAGGCAATGGTCCTGGTGAGGTCGTTGGCGGGGCTCGGCTCGATCTCCAGGCGCAGGGTGTCGAAGGCCCCCGCGGGCACGGTGATGCGCTCGCGGGCGACGGCGCGGATCGTCACGTCCCAGAGCTTGCGGTCGGCGACGCAGCGGACGGTCTTGCCCTCGCCGCCGACCTCGAGGCCCTTGGGCTGGACGGCGTAGAAGACGGCGAACATGTCGCAGGTCTTGGGGTCGTAAGGATGGCCGGCCAGCGGCTCCCAGGCCTCCTTCGGCGGCTTGCCGACGGGCAGCCACTTGTGATACTCGATGCCGCTCGGCTTGAACAGGAGCCTGGACTCGACCCGCTTGCTCCCCGTCCGCAGGTAGTGGAAGGCGAGCTGATGGCCGTCGCGCGGGTCCACGTAGGAGTGGGTCGTGGCGTTCACGCGGAAGCGGAGAAAGCGTGCGCGGGTGCGGACGCGGAGGAGGCGGCAGGGGTGGCCCTCGCAGGCTCCTGTGCCGATCTCGACGGTGGCGGAGCCGACGGTGCGGCCGATGAATCGCAGGCCCTTCCAGACGCGCAGGGCGTAGTCGAGGCGGTGCTCGATGCGCGCGGCATCCGCGGCGCCGATGAGGCCCGAGGGCGCCAGCAACAGCAGGATGCCCAGGAGCGCCCGGCCCGTGGGCTTCGCGATGGGTGACGTGTGATGCGTGATTGGATCCCCGTGGGTGGAAAGGCGAAGCGCCGTCGGCCCGCGAGGCCCTCGGCTGCGGGCAAGACGCTCGCCATGGTAGCGCGGGGCGGGCGCCGGTGTCAAAAACGGCTTGACAGGCCGGGAGGCCGCCGATACCATGGGTGTCAGGTCCAGGGGGCCGTCCGGCCCCCGTTTCTTTCTGTCGAGCAAGGGCTCATGATGTCCGCCGCGAGGCGATTTCCCCCTTGGCTGCGCAAGCGTATCCCGCCCGAGGGCGAGACCCGACGGGTGCGGGAGCTGCTCGAGCGGCTGCGCCTCCACACGGTGTGCCAGAGCGCCCAGTGCCCCAATCTCTTCGAGTGCTTCGCCCGCGGGACCGCGACCTTCATGATCCTTGGGGATGTGTGCACCCGCCACTGCCGCTTCTGCGCCGTGGCGGCCGGCCCGACGGAGGCGCCGGACCCGGATGAGCCGGGGCACGTGGCCGAGGCGGTGGCCGAGCTGGGCCTGCGCCACGTGGTGATCACGTCGGTGACCCGGGACGATCTGCCCGACGGCGGGAGCGGGCAGTTCGCCGCGACGATCGCCGCCATCCGCGAGGCGTCCGGGGCCACCATCGAGGTCCTAACTCCCGATTTCCAGGGACGTTGGGGTGATCTCGACCGCGTGCTCGACGCGGGGCCAGACGTGTTCAACCACAATGTGGAGACGGTGCCACGCCTCTACCCGCTCGTGCGTCCCGAGGCCGATTACCGCCAGTCGATCGAGGTCCTGCGCCGCGCGGGGGAGCACGCGGCGGGGATCCTGACGAAGAGCGGGCTGATGGTGGGCCTCGGTGAGGGCCACGACGAGGTGGTGGCGGTGATGCGGGACCTGCGGGAGGCGGGGTGCGGGGCGCTGACGGTAGGGCAGTACCTGAGCCCGTCGGCGGAGCACGCGCCGATCGCGAGATTCGTAACCCCCGATGAGTTCGACACCTACAGAGACGAGGCCGAGGCGATGGGCTTCGCCGCCGTGGCGGCCGCGCCGTTCGTGCGCAGCTCGTACCAGGCGGGGGAGCTGGTGGCCGGCCTGAGTTGTGCAAGGAGGCTGTGAGAGAGCCGTGAGCACGTTTGACCTCAAGCTGCCCGAACTGGGCAATGACGCCGGCGAGGAGGCCACCGTCAGCTTCTGGTACTTCGAGCCGGGCGAGGATGTGCCTGAGGGCGAGGATATCGTCGAGATGGTCACCGACAAGGCCACCTTCAACGTCCCGTGTCCCGTGGCCGGCACGCTCGTCGAGGTGCTGGCCGAGGACGGGGCGAAGGTGAAGGTCGGGGACACGATGGCCGTTCTCGAGACAGGCGACTAGCGGCCCCTGTGGGCCGGAAGGCGGCTGATGGCTTGGTCGAGGATCCTGGGGCACGAGGACGTGGTCGGGCGTCTGCGGGAGTCGATCGCCCGCGGCCGCCTCTCGCACGCCTACCTGTTCGCCGGCCCCCATGGGATCGGCAAGGCATTGGTAGCGCTGGAGTTAGCGAAGGCGCTCCTCTGTGACAGCGCGGCCGACGAGGCCTGCGACCAGTGCGCGGCCTGCCAGAAGGTCGAGCACGGCAACCACCCTGACGTGACGGTGGTGGGCCGGATCGAGACGACGGCGCGAGGCGAGCGCAAGACGCGGATCGTCATTGACCAGGTGCGCGAGGAGATCCAGGAGCCTATCGCCTACAAGCCCTTCGAGGGCCGCTGGAAGGTCTTCGTCGTAGAAGACGCAGGGCGGATGAGCGAGGCGGCGCAGAACTGCCTGCTGAAGACCCTCGAGGAGCCGCCACCGCACTCGCTGCTGGTGCTGGTGGCCGACCGCCTCGAGCCGTTCCTCGACACGGTGGTCTCGCGCTGCCAGGTCGTGCGGTTCCGCCCGTTGACGGCCGAGCAGGTCGAGGGGGTGCTGGTGTCGGCGCCCGACATCGCGGCCTCGGAGGCGGCTGTGCTGGCTCGCCTGAGCGAGGGCAGCCCGGGCCAGGCCCTGGTCTACCGCGAGAGCGGGGCCTGGGAGACGGCGCGATGGCTCTTCGGCGAGTTGCGGACGATGCCGCCTGTCGGCGAGTTCGCGCTGGCCGGCGAGCTGCTGGACAGGGCGAAGCAGCAGGGCTCGCGGCTCGAGGACGCCAGGGAGGCCCTGCGGCCCGTCCTGGCGCTGGTGACCCTCGGGTGGCGGGACCTGTTGGTCCGTGCCGCGGGCTACCCCGAGGAGCTGCTGGTCTGGGGCGATGGGTCGCCGGACCTGCTGGCCCTGGGCGACGGCCTGTCGGCGGCGCGGGCCCGGGGGCTGGCGGAGCGGACGATCGCGGCCCGCGACCAACTCGATGCGAATGCGAATATCAAGCTGCTGCTGGAGAACCTGATCCTCGACCTGTGCGGAGTGCTGCGCGGGCATCAGCATACAGCCGTGAGGTGAGACGATGGCGAGCCACGTGATCGCCCGCTACGGGGCGATGCGACACATCGGCGTGTTCCGGACCGACCTCCCGCTGCGGCGCAGCGAGTCGTGCATCCTGCGGACCCCTCGGGGCGTCGAGCTCGGCGAGACGGTGGGCAAGGCCTACGAGCCCGGTGAAGCTGAGGAGAACAGCGCGGTCGGCCAGGTGCTCCGCCGCGCCACCGAGCGTGACCTCCAGCGGGTCCAGGAGATCGAGGAGCAGATCGCGCCGCAGGAGTACAACTTCTGCGCACGGAAAATCGCCGAGCACGAGCTGCCCATGAAGCTCGTGAGCGTCGAGCACCTCTTCGGCGGCGACAAGATCATCTTCTACTTCCTCGCCGAGGGGCGGGTGGATTTCCGCGCGCTGGTGAAGGACCTGGCGGGGCAGTATCGGACGCGGATCGAGATGCGGCAGATCGGCGTGCGGGACGAGGCGCGACTGCTCGCCGAGGTGGAGCACTGCGGCCGCGAGCTGTGCTGCCGCACCTTCATGAAGGACCTGGCGCCCGTGACCATGCGGATGGCCAAGGCGCAGAAGACGACCCTCGACCCCGCGAAGATCAGCGGGCGCTGCGGGCGCCTCATGTGCTGCCTGCGCTTCGAGGACCAGGTCTATGCCGAGCTGCGGGACAACCTGCCCAAGCGCGGCACCAGGGTCCACACCCCCCGCGGCGACGGCACGGTGATCAGCACGGCGACCCTCAAGCAGACCGTGCTGGTCGAGCTCGCCGACAACCACGACGAGGCCTTCCCTGTCGCCGACATCGAGATCCTGCCCGACGAGCGGCCCAGGGGGAAGAGCGGCGGGAAGAGCGGCGGGAAGGGCAAGGGGAAGGGCAAGAGCAGCGGCGGGTCGGGCAAGCCGGGAAAGGGGTCCTGACGTGGCTGCCGATGCGCCCTATCTGACGACGCCGCCGCGCCCACCCTCGCGCCCGGCCGACCTCGATCTGGCCCGCGAGGTCGTCGGCCCGGACGTCTACGCCCGGTCCCGCGCCCAGAACGGCCTGGACGGCCGCTTCGTCGTCGGCTCCCTGGACCACGGCGAGGGCGTGCAGGACGCCGCGTTCGCGCGGGGCGGGACCGCCGAGGGCCACGCCGACCAATGGGTCGAGGCCTGGGAGGCCACCCTCGGCGCCCTCGGCGTCGAGCCCGACCTGTTTATCCGCACCAGCGAGACCGCCCACCAGCGGGTCGTCAAGGCCCTGTTCCTCAAGCTCTTCGACCAGGACGACATCGCGAAGGCCACAGCCGGCGGCGGCTACATCCTCCGCGCCTCCAGGCACGAGAAGGCGATCGCGGAGGCGCTCGAGACCCGCCGCGACGCCATCCTGCCAGGCCCGCTCCACGAGGCCACCCTCCGCACCCTCGGCGAGGAGGGCCTCTCCGATCTCCCGATCAGCCGCGCGAGCGATGGCTGGGGCATCCCAGTGCCGATCGACCGGGACCAGGCGATCGAGGACTGGTTTGACGCGCTCGTCAGCTACCTGACGAGCAGCGGCTACCTGGCGGACCCGCAGCTCTTCGAGCGCACGTGGCCGCCGACGGTGCAGATCGTCACCCGCGAGGACCTGCGGGTGCACGCGCTGGCGTGGCCGGCGCTCCTGTGTGCCGCAGGGCTCCAGTTGCCCGAGCATCTGGTCGTGCGCGGGCGGCTGACGGTGGAGGGCGCGGGCGAGGCGGCCGACGCGGTCGAGCAGTTCGGCTGCGACGCGGTCCGCTACGGGCTGCTGCGGGCAGCAGACTTCACGGCGGATGCCACGCTGACGACGCGGGAGTTCGTCGAGCTCTGCAACGCCGACCTGAGCGAGCGGCTGGCGGGGCTCGTGGCGAACGTGTTGGCAGCGATCGAGCATCGGAGCGGTGGCGTGGTGCCGCGGCCCGGCTCGCTGGGCGACGCCGAGGGCTCGCTGGTCGAGAGCGCCTCGGGCCTGTTCGCGGCCACGAGCCGGCTGGTGGGCGAGCTCGACTTCCGCAGCGCGCTCGACCGCGTGTGGTCGGTGGTGGACGAGGCGCACGCCTACGCGGGCGGCATTGGCCTGACGACGGCCGCCGAAGGGCGCCGGCTCGATACGGCGCTATACATTCTGGCCGAGACGTGCCGGCTCGTGGCCTTCAGCCTGCGGCCTTTCCTGCCCCGGGCCGCCTGGGCCATCGAGGCCCGCCTCGGGGTGGACGACGAGGGCCGCACGGCGGCCGACCTGGCGGCCTGGGGCCTCACGCGGCCCCAGGCGCGCGTCCAAAGCGGCGAGCCACTGCTCCCTCCAATCGCCCTGCCGACGAGTTGAGGACGCCACCATGGATGATTCTACCCACGAGCAGCTCGTCCGCGACCTCCTCAAGCAGCACGTGCGCCTGCGCGCCGCCTTCCTCAAGGACCCCCGCTACGACATGGAGGCCTATCGCTTCGTGTGTGAGGCCGTGGACTTCACGTGCCGGCGCCTCGACGGCTGCCGCGACATCAGCGGCCGCCAGCTCCTCGACGGCATATGCGACCTCGCAGTCGAGCGTTTCGGCGCCCTCGCACACACCGTCTTCGGCCACTGGGGCGTCACGCGCACCGACGACTTCGGCGACATCGTCTTCACCCTCGTCGAGGTCGGCCTCCTCGGCAAGAGCGAGCGCGACAGCAAGGCCGACTTCCACGACGTCTTCCCGCTCGACGAGACCCTCGACGAGCGGTTCCGCATCGACCCCGACGACCTTATCCTCGCACCCCACCAGGAGACCGGCCTGTGAACCTCTTCGACGTCTACCGCGAGCTGCCGACCCCGCCGGCAGGGAAGATCGTGCTCATCGTCTTCGACGGCCTTGGCGGCCTGCCCCGCGAGCCAGGCGGCCCCACCGAGCTAGAAGCCGCCGCGACGCCTAACCTCGATGCCCTCGCCGCTGACGGCTCCTGCGGCCTCCTCGACAACGTCCTGCCCGGCGTCACACCCGGCTCCGGACCCGCCCACCTCGGCCTGTTCGGCTACGACCCCCTCGTCTACGACATCGGCCGCGGCCTCCTGAGCGCCCTCGGCATCGGCTTCCCCGTCGAGGTCGGCGACCTGTGCGCCCGCATCAACTTCTGCACACTCCACCCCGACACCGATATCGTCCTCGACCGCCGGGCCGGCCGCATTCCGACCGATGAGAGCGGCCCGCTCGTCGAGCTGCTCGGCGAGATCCAGATCCCCGGCTGCGAGATCTTCATCGAGTCGGTCAAGGAGCACCGCGCCTGCGTCGTCTTCCGCGCGCCCGACCTCTATGACGACATCGACGACACCGACCCCCAGACCGTCTGGGAGGACACGCCGCTGGCCATCGAGGCCAGGCAGGCCCGCTCGGAGAAGGCGGCGGGCCTCGTCGCCGACTTCGCCAGGCAGGCCACCGAGAAGCTCAAAGCCAGGTTCGCCCCCATGGCCGACGCCCTCCGCGGCCCCCGCGCCCAGGTCGAGGCGTTCATCGCCGAGAATCACCCGGCCAACGGCATCCTCCTGCGCGGCTTCGCCCGCTACGAGAAGCTCCCACATCTCGGCGAGGTCTTCGGCATCCGCTCCGCCGCCATCGCCACCTACCCGATGTACAGGGGCGTGGCGAGCCTGGTCGGCATGGCGGTCCTCGACGACGCGGGCGAAACCATCGCCGACGAGTTCGCCTGCCTCGAGAAGCACTTCGACCAGTACGACCTGTTCTTCCTCCACATCAAGAAGACCGACAGCTACGGCGAGGACGGGAACTGGGACAGGAAGGTGCACGTCATCGAGGAGGGGGACGCGCAGATCCCCCGTGCCCGCGCGCTGGGCCCCGCGGTGGTGTGCGTCACGGCCGACCACTCGACCCCATGCGTGCTCAAAGCCCATAGCTGGCATCCCGTGCCCGTCGTGCTGTGGTCGAAGTGGGGTCGCCGCGACGGCGTCGAGGCCTTCGGCGAGACGGCCTGCGCCTGCGGCGGCCTCGGCCGACAGCGCGGCATCCACCTGATGCCCATGCTCGTCGCCCATGCCCTCGGCTTCGGCAAGTACGGCGCGTAGGCCGCGCCGGAATGCTCTCCGCAGCCCACCCCGTCCCCGGGATGGGCTGCGGTCCATCGGCGGCGTATGCGGGCGATCGGCGATCCTGGTAGAATGGGCTCATGACGGAGAGCAATGGACAATCCGGGGCTCAGGCCGACCCGCTGACGCAGGCGTGGCGGTTCGCGACGTCGCTGCGGGTCGGCATCGTGCTGCTGGCGCTGATCGCGGCGGCGTCGGTGGTGGGCGTGATCATGCCCCAGCCGGAGTCGTTCCGTCCCAACAGCTACGTGAGCCGCCGCATCGACCCCCAGTCGCCGAAGGCCCTCTCGGCGGAGGAGCTGGGCGCGCTGAAGGACCTCGCCGGCGTCGAGGACCGCCGCGACCGCCCGCCCACCCGCGACGAGTACCTCCGCATCTATTACGTGGACCACTACGGCCGGCTCGGCGGCTGGCTGCTGCTGCGGCTCAGCGTGCACCGGCTCTTCCACTCCTGGTGGTTCCGCGGCCTGTGCCTGCTGTTCCTGGCGAACCTGATGGGCTGCTCGCTGCGGCGGCTGCCGGGGCAGTGGCGGAGGGCCTTCGGCATGCCGGCGGGCAGGGAGCCGCGATGGTTCGAGCGCCGCTCCGTCCATGCCAGCCTCGAGCGCGCTGCCGGCCCCAGTGAGGCGGCATCGGCCCTTGAGCAGGCCCTGCGCGAGCACGGCTTCCGCGTCGCGCGAAGGCGCGGTGGGGAGACGCTGACCCTCGACGCCGCCCGCGGCCTGCTGGGGCGATGGTCGGGCTGGGGGCGAATGGGCAGCCAGGTGGTGCACCTCGGGGTCGTGCTCATAGTGCTCGGCGGCTTCGTCTCGGGCCTGCTGTCGCGGAGTCACGACCAGGTGGCCGCGCCGGGCGACGTGATCGCCGTGCCGCCGGCGAACTCCCTGCTGCTCAAGAGCCGTCAGCAGCTCGCCGAGACCGACTGGCGCGTCAGCCCGGGCTCCCCCAGCCTGTCCGCCGCCTTCCGCCTCCGCCTCGAGAGGTTCGACGTGCGCTTCACCGTCGAGCGCAAGCCCGAGTACTACGGCGCCCACGTCGCCGTCCTGAACGGCAGGAAGCCGTTGCGCCGCGTCATCGAGGTCAACCGGCCGCTCATCTGGCGCGGCTATCACGTCTACCAGCAGAGCTATCAGGCCGACTACAGCCGCCTGACGTCGGTGGCTTTCCGCGTCGCGCGGGTCGAGCGGAGCGGCGAGGAGGCCCGCGGCTTCCACGGCCAGGTCGCACAGGCGCGCGAGATCGAGTCCGTCGAGGTCGCCGTCGCCCCCGGCCAAGCCATTGCGGTGCCCGGCACGAAGCTGACCCTGCGGGTCCTGAAGTACTTCCCCCACTGGGTCGCCGAGTTCGAGGAAGGCCCCGACGGCAAGCGGAAGCTGAGCGAGCCCCACAACGCGAGCAACGAGGTGCGCAACCCGGCCATCCTCGTCCGCGCCGAGGCGCCGGGCTCCGAGCCATTCGAGCGGTGGCTCTTCCTGATGTTCCCAGAGGGCGACCGCGGGCGGACCCTCGACTACGGCCCCTTCCGCATCGTGCCGACCGACGTCGAGCCCGGCTATAGCACCGTCCTCGAGTTCAAGACCCACCCCATCCTGTGGCCGGTGTGGCTCGGCTGCGGGGTGATGACGGTCGGCATCGCGTTGTGCTTCTACTGCAACCACGAGCGCATCTGGGCGCTCGTGACGCCGGCCGGCGGCGGGAGCGCCCTGTGGCTCGCCGGCGACGCCTTCAAGTGGCGCGACCGCTTCCGCGAGCGTTTCGACGCCCTCGTAGAGGCCCTCGAGAAGGGAGAGAGCCGCCGCTCCTGATCGTCCTCGTCCTCGCCGTCGTCCTCGTCCTCGGTCCCTGTCTTCCCGGGTCGGGGCGGGGCGGCAGGAACTGGTGAAGGCAAGAGCACTGCCATGAACGACGTGAGCTTCTTCTGGATCGCCTTCGTCGCCTACCTGGCGGCGATGCTGGTGCTGGTGATGGCCGCGGTGCGGCGGGGTAGCGAGCGGCTGGCGCGGGCTGGCCGCGCCCTGGTGTGGCTCGGCCTGCTCGCGCAGACGGTGAGCATCGTGTGGCGGGCCTTCATCCTGGGCACGGTGCCGCTCCATCGGTTCCTCCCGCGGCTGGGCGGGGCGTTCAGCGAAGGGCCGGCGTGGCAGGCGGTCGTCTACGTGCTGCTCGCGCTCGTCGCCGTGGGGGCAGTGGCAGCGGGCGTGGTGTTCCGGCGCCGGCGTCACGTGTGGCTGGTGGCCGCCGGGGTCGCGGTGGTGCTGGAGCTGATCCTGCTGGACTTCCTGGACTTCACGCGGCTTCCGATCGAGAAGATCTACGAGTACCTTTCGCTCGCCTCGTGGTGCGCGGCGCTGGCGCTGCTGGCGGTGAGCCCGAAGGTGCGGCTGGTGGCGGTGGACGCGGCTCTGGCGCTGGCGGCGTGCCTGCTGGTCGTCTTCGCGGCGATCCAGCCGAAGACGATCGAGCTCCAGCTCGTGCCCGCGCTCCAGAGCTACTGGCTGTTCATCCACGTGTCGCTCACGAGCCTGGGCTTCGCGGTGTTCGGCATGGCCTTCTTCATCGCAGCGATGTTCCTCGTGCGCACGTGCAGGCCCGGTGCCGCCAGGCTGCGCAGCAAGCTCGGCGCCGGCATGGCCCTGGCGATCGCGGGAGGCGTCGTGCTCGTCGTTCTGGCGGCTGTGGTGCTGCTGGGCTGGGCGCTGCCGTTCAAGGAGATCGCCTACGCGCCGGATGAGCTTCAGCAGGAGACGCTGCCCGGCGTCGGCGCGACCCAGATCGTCCGCTACGCTGCCACGCTCTTCGGCACTTTCGTCTTCTGGGCCTATCTGCTCTTCTGGGCGATCTACGGCGTCTACACGCTGGTGGCCGCGCGGAGGGGAGGGGAGCGTGACGGCGCGGGCCTCGGCCACTATGCCTTCACGGTCACCACCCTCGCCTTCTTCGCCGCCAGCCTGATCCTCGCGGCGGCGGTGCGGGGCCAGGAGCGGGCCATCGCCGACGTCGGCGGCCTCCACGCCATCGTCCGCCCCCGCGACGAGGGCACCCAGGCGCGCTTCGTGCTCACCGACCTGCTAGAGTCGCCGAGCGACGCCATCACCGCGGCCGAGTTGGACGCCTACATCGCCGACTGCCGCCGGCTCTCGGGCGAGGCCCGCCGGATCCTCGCCGAGGCGCGCTGGCTCCCGCTCACCGACGAGAAGCAGGCCGATCTGGGCGGCGATCCCCTGCTGGCCGCGCTGGTGGACCTCTACCGCCAGGCCCGCCGCACCTGGAAGCCGCCGGTCCGCTACAAGGATATCAAGACCATCGGCCGCTCCCTCCGCGAGCGGGCCGACCTGCTCGAGGCCGTCTCCGACCGCCTCGCCTCCCCGGCTGACCGCGCGGCCATCGAGACCCTCGGGCGCGAGCTGGCCGACGAGTACCATCGTCTCGAGGCCAAGGCCCTGCTGCCGCGCACGCCTGTGGGGCAGCTCGCGGCCTTCGTCGGCCTCTCGACCCTCATCGCCCTGCCGCTCGCCGTCGTGCTGTGGTGGCTGGGCGTGCGGGTCGGCGAGCGGCTGCCGGACCCGAAGCGGCTCGACGGGATCAGCTACGCGGCGATCGCCATAGCGTATCCCGTCTTCACCTTCGGCGCGCTCTTCGCCGGGATGATCTGGGCGCACTTCGCTTGGGGCGCGTGGTGGAGCTGGGATCCCAAGGAGGTGGGCTCGCTCATCGCCTGGTTCTTCTACACCCTCTACCTGCACCAGCGCTACCGCGGTGCCATGACGCCGCGCACCGCCGCCGTCTTCGGCATGCTCGGCTTCATCTTCGCCGCACTCAGCCTCGCCGGTAACGCCTTCCTTGGCGGCCTCCACGCCTACTCGTGATTGCCGATTTCCAATTGCCGATTGCCGATTGTGAATGGCCGGGCGTCAGCATGTTGGCGCAGGGAGGCGCCAACGGCCCGGGCGGTGCGGGTGCAGGACGGAACTCGGAGGCTACGTGCAGGGGGAGCCGGCGATTGGCGGTCCGCAATCGGCAATCGGCAATCGCCAATCACAGGTCGAAGATGCACTGGCCGTGGCGCTCGGAGTAGAAGCGTGCGCTGGACCAGGCGTGGTCCTCGGGGCGATCGACGACGCCGCAGAGCACGGGCTTGCGGTGGATGTAGTTGAGCTTCTCGAGCCGCGAGCGCCGGGTGTAGAGGACCATCACCTCCGGCTCGTCGTCCCACAGCGGCTGGCCGTCGTCGGGCAGGACGACGCAGCGCTCGACCTTGGCGTTGATGGCCAGAATCACGTCGGCCACCGACTGGCTGTTCGCCCCCCCGCCGAGCAGCATGTGGTAGTGGTCGGCCAGGACAACGTAGCCATACTTCCTGAAGCCGTTCTGGCGGCGCAGAGTCTCCATGACATCGACCAGCACGGCCGCGCGGCCCGGCTCGTCGAAGACGCTGCGGCAGCCGAAGGTCCGCACCGTCACGAAGTAGGTCACCTGGCGCTCGGCGTTCTCGTCCATCGGCCTCGCCTCACAGCGACCTGCGGCGGCTCTGCGCCACCAGCGACCCCGCCAGCACCGCGAGCCCGGCCACCAGCAGCAGCGGCACCCACCACCGATACAGCGGGTAGCGCGCCCACCCGCTGAGGTCGTACCTCAGGGTCCGCGCGACCCGCTGGACGAAGATCAGCATCACCGCCGACATCACCCCCACCACGCCGATGAGGATGCCGTTGTTCTGGCTCGTCATGGCCGCCAGCGCGAGGCAGCCGGCCGCGATCATCCAGACCAGCAGCGGCCCGCCCAGGCCCACCAGCCAGTTCCCCGACGCCCGGCCCATCTCGTACCCAGCCATCACGCACCACGCCGTCACCGCCACGCACGCAAGGATGACGATCATCCGGATCATCTGCCACTGCTCCGCCGTCCTCGGATCCCACAGCTCGGGTCCGAAGCGCAGGAGCTTCTTGCACTTGGCGCACTTGAACGGCTCGCCCGGCTTGAGGCCGGCGCCGTCGATCACCCTGCCGCAGCCAGGGCAGCGGAACCGCCGCTCGAGCATCCGCCCCAGATCGTCCACGCCCGGGCCTCCTTCCCCGGACCTCCCACCCCAGCATACCATGACCGCGCATGCAGGATCAACACACGGGGGCCGTCTCAGCCCCTCCCGCCTTTACACCGCACTCCGCAGGGCTATAATGATGGCCGCAAGATGCTCACCGTCACGACAGGAGGAGCTTCCCCATGGCCACGATGAAGGCGGCGGTCTGCAAGGACAGGGAGACGATCGTCATCGAGGAGGTGCCGAGGCCGGTGCCGAAGCCCGATGAGGCCCTCGTCAAGGTGATGGCCACGGGGCTGTGCGGCTCGGACGTGGACGGCTATACCGGGCACCACCCGATGATCCAGTGGCCCATCATCCTCGGCCACGAGTGCGCCGGCGTCGTCGCCGAGGTCGGCGCGGAGGTCAAGGACTGGAAGCCTGGCGACGAGGTGGTCATCGAGCCGTTCTTCAACTGCAAGACCTGCCCGGCCTGCCTGCGGGGCCAGTACAACCTGTGCGTCGATCTGAAGATCACAGGGCACCAGGTGGACGGCTCGCTCGCCGACTATGTGGTCGCCGACCCCTTCTTCCTGCACCCCAGGCCCGCGAACCTGCCGTGGGCGGAGGCGGCCATCGCCGAGCCCGTCTCGGGCTCGCTCCACGCCGTCGAGCGCGCGGCGCCGCGCCTCGGTGACTTCACGGTCATCCTCGGCTGCGGCACCATCGGCGTGCTGGCTATGCAGCACTGCCTGAACAAGGGCGCCGAGGTGCTGGTCTCGGAGCCGATGGCCTTCAAGCGCGAGGTCGCCACAGAGCTTGGTGTGCACCACACGGTCGATCCGGAGAGCGAGGACCTCAAGGCGAAGGTCCAGGAGCTGACGGGCGGGATCGGGGCGGACGTGGTGATCGAGGCCTGCGGGAAGCCGGAGACCCTCGCGGCGACCATCGGCCTGGCCCGCCGCGGCGGGCGCATCATGCTCATCGGATGGTCGGGCAACGCCACCGACGCCATCGACCTGACGTCGGTGACCCTCGACGAGCTGACGGTGATGGGCACCCTCGGCTTCGCCTGGGACCACAAGACGGCGCTCAAGCTGATGGCGATGGGCAAGGTCAAGGTCGCACCCATCATCAGCCACCACCTGCCCCTCGAGCGCGTCGAGGAAGGCATCCAGATGCTCCACGAGCACGCGCCCGGCGTCTGGAAGATCGCCATCGACCAGGGATGAAGAGGGCTGCAAGCGGCAAGCTGCAAGCCGCAAGCTACAAGCTGCAAGCGCCAAGCTGCAAGCTACAAGTTGCAGCTTGCCTGAGCTCGTGAGGACGCGCGGTATGGCAGAGCTGCTGCTCGGACTGGATATCGGCACCTCGGGCGTCAAAGTGGGCGTGTGCGACGCCGAGGGCCATCTGCTGGGCCTGGGCCGCGCGGCACACGAGAACGACTCCCCTGAGCCAGGCTGGGTCGAGTGCCCGGCCGAGCGGTGGTGGGAGGGGGTGGTCGTCTCGCTCCGGCAGGCCTGCGACGGGGCGGGCGTGGGGCCGGAGGCGGTCGGCGCGGTTGGCGTCAGCGTGCTCTTCCCCTGCATCGTGCCGCTCGACGCCGAGGGGCGCGGCCTTTACCCCGCCCAGCTCTACTCCGACCGCCGCAGCTTCGCCCAGGTCGAGGCCATCGAGCGGGCCATCCCCCGCGACGCCTACGAGGCCACCATCGGCAACGTCCTGATCCCTGGCACCTGCGCCGTGACCAGCCTCGCCTGGCTCCGCGACGAGGAGCCCGACGTCTACCGCCAGGCCCACTGCTTCGGCTTCTCGAACACGGCGATCACGGCGCGCCTCACCGGCGAGTTCGCCACCGACCCCGCCCAGGTCGCGCTCTCCGGCCTCGTGGACATCCGCGACCCGTGGCGATGGAACGGCGAGCTGTGTGAGGCCCTCGGCATCGACGCCAGCCGCCTCCCCCGCGTGGCGGGCGCGGCCGAAGTCGTCGGCCAGGTGACCCGCGCCGCCGCCGAGGAGACGGGCCTGCGGCCCGGCATCCCCGTCGTCTGCGGCACGGGCGACGTGCCCTGCTCGGCCGTGGGCGTCGGCGCCACGGCGTCCGACACGGTGGTCTACGTGGCCGGCTCGACGGACTGCGTGGCCGTGCCCATCGGGCAGCCGACGCCCAACCTGCGGTGGGTCAACGCCAGCCACGTCCCTCGGGGGCTGTGGCTGGCCATCGGCAGCGCGACGTCGAGCGGGGTGTCGGTCGAGTGGTTCGTCCGCGAGCTCCTCGACTCCTCGGGCAGCGAGGGCCTGCGGGAGCTGACGGCGCTGGCCGAGGGCTCGCGGCTGGGCAGCGGCGGCGTGGTCTACCTGCCGTATCTCCAGGGCGAGCGGACGCCGATCTGGGACCCGAAGGCGCGGGGCTGCTTCTTCGGCCTGTCATCCACGACCACCCGGGGCGACCTGGCGCGGGCGGTGCTCGAGGGCACGGCCTTCGGGCTCAAGCACATCATCGATTCCCTCGAAGAGGTGGCCGGCGGCCCCGTCGGCGAGATCCTCACCGTCGGCGGCGGGACGAAGAACCCGCTGTGGAACCAAATCAAGGCCGACGTGGTGGGTAAGCCGCTCGCGGTCCTCGAGTTCCAGGAGACGAGCTCGCTGGGCGCCGCGCTCCTCGGTGGCCTTGGCGCGGGGCTCTACGGGTCCTTCGAGGAGACGGTCGCGGTGGCCCGCGGGGCGAACTCCGCCCGCGTCGTGGCGCCGGACGGGGCGCGCACCGCGCAATACGCCGAGCTGCTCGATGTCTTCACCGCCCTCTACCCGGCCACGAAGGCGCTGGCCCATCGCCTCGCGCAGCCGCGCGGCGAGACCTGACGCGACTGTAAGGCGAGCGTCACCCGCCGGCCACGTGCCGGGGATATCATGGCTCTGCATCCCCGACTGCCTTCCCCGACGGCACGTTGACTCCCAGGCTGATGCTGGTAGAATGCGAAATGGTGACGCCACCGACAGGGCTCGCCACAAGGAGAGTGCACCGATGCGACGTTCGCGAGCCGCAGCCATCGTCCTGTTGATTTCCCTCTGTGTGAGCGGGTGTGCGCCCGTGCTGATCCTGGGCGCGGGCGCCGTGGGGGCCGGCGCCGTCGTCTGGCAGCGCGGTTGGGTGAAGCAGACCCTCGACACACCCCACGACCGCGTTTTTCGCGCCGCGCGCGCGGCACTCGGCGACCTCGATGTCGTCCTGGAGGACGAGACCTCCGCGGCCGACCGCGGGGTCCTGGATGGCTACGACAAGGAGGGCCGCCGCGTGATGGTCAAGACGAAGGCCGCGGGCGAGAAGGCCACCGAGATCCACATCCGCGTCGGCCTCTGGGGCGACCAGGCACGCTCCCTCGAGATACTCGAGCAACTCAAGAAGCACCTGTGAGCCGGCCCCGACTCGGCGCCCCTCCAGGAGCCTCGACGCGCCTTCCCGCAATCCTGGAGGACCCGCCATGCGTCACCCCCGCCTCGCCGCACTGCTGTCCCTGCTCGCCGCGTCCGGCCTGGCTGGCGAGACGGCCGTCTTCCTCGAAGTGCGGAACACGGGGCCGCGGCGCTTCCAGCAGGTCGCCGAGCACCGCGCGCCGCTGGAGAAGCTGTTCCCACACCGCCAGCCCATGGCCGTGCGGGTGGTCGAGACCGACGGGGCGGGGAAGCGCCTGCGGGACGGCGTCGGCCAGTTCGACCGCGAGCCGGGCGGCCCGGGGGTCATCAGCCTGCTGCTCGACGGGGTGAGCGCGCCTGGGCAGCGGCGCTGGTTCCGCGTCGTGCCGAGCGACGAGCCGACCTCGGCGGCCACCGATCTGCGGCTCGACCAGACCCGCGACGAGCTGCTCGTCTCCAACCAGTTCTTCACCGCCCACGTCGCCCGTCAGGGCCGGGGCGGCTTCCCCGACATCGTCGAGATGAACGGCTCGGGCAGCGTCTACCGCGATTTCTTCTACGGCGACCGCCTCTACGCCAAGGCCCGCGGCTCCCGCCATCTGCGCGAGGACCCCTACTCGACGGCGCGCGTCGCCGCACGCGGGCCGCTGCGCATCGTCATCGAGACCAAGGCCACCTACCCCGGGACGAAGGCGACTGCGGTCTATCGCTATGTCTACCGCGCCTGGTCGCCCGTCGTGGATGTCTCGTGCACGGTGACGCGCGAGGACGACTACGAGTGGAGCGAGATCCACTTCCTCCAGGTCTCGCGCAGGGACACGTTGCTCGGCCGCTGGGTCGGCGGCGACCCGCCGAAGCAGGGAGCGTTCGCCAACGCGAAGCAGGCGACGAACTTCGCGCGCTGGGGCGTGATGCACAACGCCGACGACGCGGTCGGCCTTGGGTTCGCCGAGGGCGTCATGCTCTACGACGGCATCGACTACTGCAACTACCTCCAGACCCCTGTCCCGCCGTGGACAACCCGCACCTTCGAGCGCGCGGGGCGCCTCTACTTCGGCCCAGCGCAGCGGGACCCGCGGCGCTACGCGGAGCTGCTCGCAGGCGACGGCCTCGAGGTCCGTCAGCTCCCGCTCCCGGAGCAGGCGGTGGCGCCCGAGGTCGTGGCGAAGTACCGCCTGGAGAGCGCGGCCCTCGCCCTGGAGTTCGCCGACGAGGCCCACGGCCTCGGCCTCGTGCGCCTCACCAACCGCCTCGCGAAGCAGGCCCTCGTCGAGGCGGCCGACGAGAAGCCCCTGCTCTGGCGCATCGAGCTCCGCGGCAAGGACCAGAAGCCCGTCGCCCTCGACAACCGGGCTCAGGCGAAGTGCAAGGTGACGGCGTTCAAGGGGGCACTGAACCTGCAATGGGACGCGATCGATCTGGGCGATGAGCCCGGCGCGATCAGTGTCCTTGCCATCGTCGAGCTCCTGCCGGGCGCGGCCCTATCCTCGTGGCGGCTCGAGGTGAAAAACCGCAGCAAGCGGTATGGCGTGTGGGACGTGCTCTTCCCCGCTTTCTCGAAGGTCGGCCCCGACGAGCGGCCCGACGTGGCCGTGCCGCGCAGCAACTGGGGCATGCTCTATCACGCAGGAAAGCACCGCCAGGCAGGCCGCTATCCGAGCGCCAACTGGCCAATGCAGTTCCTCACCGTCAATCGGGGCGAGGCGGGCCTCTACCTCGCCTGCCACGACCCCGAGGCCTGGCCCAAGCAGTTCTCGCTGACCCCCATGGGCGAGTTCCACTTCCGCATCCACGCGCCCAACCAGGGCCTGCCGGGCACGGGCTTCGACATGCCTTTCCCCATCGTCGTCGGCGCCTGCCAGGGCGACTGGTGGCAGGGCGCGAAGCTCTACCGCCAGTGGGTGCTCGCCCACGCGCCCTGGACGCGCAAGGGGCCGCTCGCCCGGCGCAAAGACGTGCCGAAGAAGCTCCTGGAGCTGGGCCTCTGGATGCTCGGCAGCGGTGACCCCAAGGCCGTGGTCCCGAAGATGCACGAGGCGGCGAAGCTCTTCAGGGTGCCCATCGGCATCCACTGGTACAACTGGCACGAGATCCCCTTCGACACCTACTACCCGAACTACTTCCCCACGAAGCCCGGCTTCGCCGACGCCGTCAAGGAGCTGACCGACGCGGGCATGGTCGTCATGCCCTACATCAACGGCCGCCTGTGGGACAGCGGGAACGCGAACTTCAAGGAGGCAAGGCCCTTCGCGGCCAAGAAGCCCGACGGCGAGCCCTACATCGAGTTCTACGGCTCCAAGCGCCCGCTGGCCTGCATGTGCCCCGCCACGGAGTTCTGGCAGAAGAGGGTCCAGGGAATCTGCCGCCGCCTGATGACCGAGTGCGGGGTGAATGCCATCTACCTCGACCAGATCGCCGCGGCCGGCCCCCAGCTCTGCTACGACAAGTCGCATGGGCATCCGCTCGGCGGCGGCTCGTGGTGGGTGGACGGCTACCGGAAGATGCTGACGCCCATCCGCCAGATGGCCCACGCCGACGGCCGCGACGTGATCCTGACGACGGAGAACAACGCCGAGCCGTATATGGACAACGTGGACTGCCTGCTGACGTGGAACCCGCGGTACGATCACGAGATCCCGATGGTGTCGGCCGTCTACAGCGGCTACGTCACCTACTTCTCCAGTCCCTGCAACGTCGGTGACGAGCTGACGGCCTTCGCGATGTCGCAGGGCCGCGACTGGCTGTGGGGCTGCCAGCTCGGCTGGATGGGCTTCGAGCTCCTCGACCCGAAGAACCGCGAGAAGGCGGCCTACCTGCGCGACCTGGCGCAGCACCGCTTGGCCGCCGCGAAGTTCATGCACCTCGGCGAACTGCTCGGCGAGCTCAAGCCGCTGAACGACGTGCCCGAGGTCGAGGTCACCTGGGGCCGTGGCTGGGGCGCCAAGCCCGTCCACCAGGCCCGCCTCCCCGCCGTCATGGCCACCCTCTGGCGCGCGCCCGACGGCCAGCTCGCCGTGGCCGTCACCAACTGGGATGACCGGCCCCACCTGTTCCGCTTCCGCCTCGACCCTGGGACGTGGACGCACTTCGGCATTGACGGCAAGCCCCCGAGCCACGTCCTGCTCACGCGCCTCGGCCCGCGCGGGCCAATGCACGAGGGCTTCGTCCGCTACGGCGCGATCGAGCGGACGCTGACCCTGCGGCAGCGGGAGGTGCGGGTGCTCGCGCTCAGCCCGGCGCCCGAGCCGAAGGAGCTGCTGGACGCGCTGGCCGAGCAGATTCGGACGACCCGGCCTCAGGCGCGGGTGCCGAGGCTCTCGGGATCGGAGGCCGCGCGCTGCCGTGCGCTTCTCGCCGTCCCAGGCGATCCGAAGGCGATGATGGCGCCGCTCGGCGTGCGCCTGGCCAAGCGCTGCGCCCTCGACGTCCTGCTGGCCGACATGGGCCTCGAGGCGCGGCTCGAGCCGGCGGAGGTCGTCGCCGCGTCGGAGGACTGGTTCGGGGTCAAGCTCCTGCTCCGCAACAGCGGCAAGAAGCGGCTGCGGGGCGTCTGCTCGTTCGCGGGCACGAAGAAGCCCTACGACGTGCCGCCCGGCGGCCGCGCGGAGATCGAGCTTGCTGGCCAGGCGCCCTACCTGGGCGCCGAGGACTCGATGACGATGGTCCAGCATGCCCTTGTCTACCTGTCCGAGGACGCGCTTGGCCCGGCGCTCGTCCTGCCGCTGGCGGTCACGGCCGTGCGGCCCATTGCCACGGAGCTGAGCGTCGCCGGCGCCCCGAGGGCGGGTGAGATGCATCTGGCGAAGGTGACGGTGACGAACCACCGCCGCGCCGTCTCGGCGCCGACCGTGCTGCTCGACGTCCCGGGCGACTGGGGCGTGAGCCCCGGCCGACGCGTCCGCCTGCGCGGGATGCAGGCGGGCGAGCGGCGGGTCGTGACGTTCCTGTGCAGCGTCCCCCGCGACGCCATGGTCGGCCGCGCGCGGGTATCGGCCAGCGTGGTGCAGGGCGGCGCCGCCGAGCACGTAGACGTCCAGCCGCCGCGACCGCAGGCCAAGGCGCCGCATCGCAACGGCGCGCCAGCCATCGACGGCGACCTGGCCGACTGGCAGGCCATCGAGCCCGTTGTCCTCGGCGAGCGGCACGTGCGGATCGAGGGCTGGAAGGGCAAGGCCGACTGCTCGGCGCGGGTGTGGACGGGCTGGGACGAGCGGCACCTGTTCGTCGCCGCCGAGGTAACCGACGACGCGTTCGAGCAGAAGCAGCGGGGCCATCCCATCTGGCAGGGCGACTGCATCCAGATGGCGCTCTGCCCCGGCCCGCCGCGTAGCGAATCGGGCTACGGCGGGGTCGTCGAGTTCGGCCTCGCGCTGACGCCGCAAGGCCCGCAGGTCTGGCAGTGGATTCCCGAGGCCCACGAGGTGGGTGGGGCGAAGCTCGTCGTGAAGCGGTCAGGGGGAAAGCTTGTGTACGAGGCGGCGATCCCCTGGGCCTCGCTCGGCTCCTGGCGGCCGACACCCAAGGCGAGCGCAGGTTGGAGCTTCACGGTCAACGACGCCGACGGCGAGGGCTTCGAGGGCTGGCTGGAGTGGACGCCCGGGGTCTGCGGGTCGAAGGATGCCGCCGGGTTCGGGCGACTGCTCTTCGAGGGCAGGTAGCCCCGGACTGCATTCGTCGAGCCGGAGAGAGAGCGCGTCGCTCCCTTTGTCGATCTTGGGGTTCATGGCTTGCCGAAACCCGTCAACAGGCGACGGTCAGGGGGAGGGCGAGGGCTGAGTCTCGTTGTTGTCTGCGACGGCGGCGTTGACGTCGGTGACCTTGGCGCCGGCGGGCGGGCTGTAGGCGAGGAGTTGGGCTGGGACGTGGGCGCCCAGCTCGACGCTGGTGCACTCGAGGGTGGCGCAAATGGTGCCGTCGTCGTCATAGACCCGCATGCGAAGCTGGAAGCCCGTGCGTGCGCCGAGCCAGAAGCGGACGCGGCGGCCGGCGGCCTTGTAGAGGACCTCGCTGGACAGGGGGCCGGTGAGCACGGGCCGCAGGGCCTCGGAGGGCCGCGCCTCGAAGACGTAGGCCGGCTCGCTCTCCAGCCGCTCGACCCCCAGATGCACCAGATCCCTGCCGAACAGACGCCAGGCCTGAACCGGATTGGCCACGGTGGCGAAATCCACCTCAGGTCTGCCGTCCACCGAGCAGTGCTCCTTGCGGGTCGTGGCGCTGTCGCACCGCCGGACGCTGTCGCCGAACTCCTTGGTGGTGGTTTGTGTCCAGAGGGTCTTGCCGTCGAAGACGCGAAGCTCCTTGAGGGCCTCTGGGGTGCCCGCCTGTAGGACGCGCTCGAGAGCGAACTTGTGGTCCTTGCCCAGGTGGATGGTGCCCTGAGCCTGTTGGTCGCGACCGCCGCGGACCGTCTCGACGAAGCTGGCGCGCGCCGTGCGGATCTTGTCCGATGCCTCACGCACGGCGCGGAGGACCTTGGCCGCCGCCTCGCCTCCGAGACTGCCCGCGGCGATCCCTGGCGGGGCGCGGCGCCCCGAGGAGGACGTGTCGGGCGGCTTGGCGGACTCGCGCGGCAGCGTCTTGCGCATTTCCTCGGCCTTCTTGCGGAGTGCCTCGAGCCGCTCCTCGGCCGTCTGCTCGGGCGTCTTGTCCGCGGCGTCCTGGTTGCGGACCTCGACCTTCTCGAGAGTCCACTTGTCCTGCTCGAGCTTGAGTTCCTTGCCGGCGGTCCAGCGGCTGGGGGCGTAGATGTAGTGGAGGTTGAGGACCCGCTCGCGGAGCTGGCGTGGGGTGTCGGGCTCGCCCTTGCCGGCGACGATGCGCTCGCCGGCGAGGCCACGGACGAAGAGGGTCATGCGATCGAAGTCCCTGGCCTTCGTCCCGATTCGGAAGATGGCCACCCCCTCGCGGGTCTCATCGGGTTGGATCGGCGTGGCGCGCAGCTCCACGGCGTTCAGGAGCGGCTTCTGCACGATCTTCTTCTCGAGCTTCTGCTCTGCCACGGGGTCGGCCACGTCGGGGTACGTCCAGTCGGTGTCCTTCAGCGTCAGCTTCAGCGTCAGGTCGAGCACGCAGGGGACGGCCCGCTTGTTGGGGTTCGAGACGCGATAGACCATGTACCAGTAGTAGGTCAGGCGCCCTGCGGGGTCGTCGTGGACGATTCGCTTGGGCGTGTCGTTCTCGAAGGCGAGTGCCCAGAAGTTGGGATCCGTCGTCAGCTTGTTCTCGCCGGCCGTGGCGACGGCAACAGCGAGGAGCCCGGCAACGAGCGCGAGAGCCTTGAGCGTTTTCATCTCATGCCATCCCACTGAATCCGAAGAAGGCGAGGGCCATGAGCCCCGTGGACACGAACGCGATGGGGGTGCCTCGGAGCGGCTCAGGCACGTCGAGGAGCTCGATCCGCTCGCGAATCCCTGACATCAGGAGCATCGCGACGGTGAAGCCGATGCCGGCGCAGAAGCCCTGGAGCACGGCGGCGCCCAGCCCCAGCGGCTCAGCGGCGTCGGTGGTGTTGAGCAGGGCGACGCCCATGACCGCGCAGTTGGTGGTGATCAGGGGCAGGTAGATGCCCAGGGCGCGGTAGAGCGCTGGGACGGACTTGCGGAGGAACATCTCGACGAGCTGGACCAGCGAGGCGATGACCAGGATGTAGCTGACGGTGCGCAGCGCCTTCTCCAGGCCGCCCTCGGCCGCCAGCCGCGCCAGCGCCTCGCTGCCAGTCGCGCCTGCCAGCCACGCCGTCAGCGGGGCGTTGGCCGTGAGGAGATAGGTGTAGAGCAGCCAGGAGAAGAACGAGGCGAGGGTCATGACGAACGTGACGGCCATGCCCATCCCGAAGGCCGAGCTCGTCTTCTTCGAGACGCCAATGAAGGGACAGAGCCCCAGGAACCTGGCCAACACGAAGTTGGTGACCAGGATGTTGCCGAGCACGATGGTGAAGATCGTCCGCAGGTCCACCTACCGAGCCTTTCGCAGCGCCGCGATCCAGTTGAAGAAACCGAGCATCAGCCCCAGCACGAGAAACGCACCAGGGGCCAGCACCATCACCGTCATCGGGTTGTAGCTCGCCACGGCCGCCCCGCCGCTCCCCGCACGGTCGCGCACGATCGCGACCAGCAGGGCGCCCCCCACCAGCACGAGGGCCGGCAAGGTCAGCACCAGGGTCCGCCGCTCCAGCCGCACCAGGACCACAGTCCCCACGGCCAGCGCCGCGATGAGGCCGAGCCGCAGCAGCGTGGCGACCCCCAGCACATCCGGGCCCGCGACGGCGAGGATGGGCACGCCCCAGAGCTTGCCCGCGCCGATCAGCTCGCGGATCACGGCGATGAGCATGAGCCCGCCGGTGAAGCCGACGCCCATGCCCACCCCGTCGAGCAGCGACGCGCCAACGGTGTTCTTCGACGCGTAGGCCTCAGCGCGGCCCAGGATAATGCAGTTGACTACGATCAGCGGGATGAAGATCCCGATGGCCTCGCTGATCGGCGGGAAGAAAGCCTGGAGGAACAGGTCGGCCATCGTCACGAAGCTGGCGATCACCACGATGTAGCACGGGATCCGAACGCCCTTCGGCACCACGCCGCGAATGAGCGCGATCACCACGTTCGAGCATACCAGGACGAACGTCGCCGCCAGCCCCATGGCAAACGCGGTTTCCACGCCGCTGCTCGTCGCCAGGGTCGGACACAACCCCAGCAGCAACACGAAGATGGGGTTCGACCGGACGAACCCCTTCGTGAGCTCCTTGACTTGCACGGGCGATCTCCCGGGGTACTCCCGCCGTCGGTAACTGCCCATTATAGATAGGCTTGCAGGAGAGTCAAGCCGATTCTACCGCTCCAGAGCCCCTGGTGGACACTGGCGCGCCGGGAGCCTGCGCCCCCGTCCGTCAGGGGCGTGTCGGCGCGGGGGATATGGCCGGCGGCGGGCCATGCGCTGTCGAAGGGGTGGGCGGCGTGGACGTGGACGGCAGCGGCCCGGAGTCGGGCATCTGCCGCCTGGCGGCCTCGCGCGCCTCCCTGATGCGCGCCTCCGCATCGCGGACCCAGCCCGGATCGAGGAAGCGCCTCATCTCGAATGCCCGGTGGAAGATGTCGGGGTACATGCGAGGGTCGAGCCCCAGTTCGCCCGGACCGAGGCGGCTGATTGCGGACAGGGCCAACGGCTTGTCCCAGTGCAGGCAGGTGTTGGCCAGGTCGAGCAGCAGGTCCGCGGTGAGCCGCGGTCCGTACCTGCGCCTCTGGGAGTAGAAGACGTGCCTGCGGGCGATGTCGCGTGCGGCCATCTGCATGTCGTAGCTCTCGTCGTCGCGGCCCAGGCGGTAGAGGATCTCGCCGCCGTACATCAGCAGCCCGTAGTGGTCTGGGTAGATCGCCAGGCCGCGGGCGCACGCGTCGTTGAAGTCCCAGGCCCACTGCCGCCACCGCGGATCCGGCTTCTCCTTGGCCCGCTCGCGCTCGACCAGAGCCAGCCAGCGCGGGTAGAGGTTGCTCTGGGTGCGGAACAGGGCGCACGAGGCGGCCAGAGGGTTGCGGCGCGCGTAGTCCACGAACAGCCGATTGGCCTCCTCCGGCCTGTCGAGCATCTCGTAGACCGTGGCACCCAGCAGCCCGAGGCCGAGGCTCGAGCCGTAGCGCGCCGCCAGGCCCTCGTAGCGCTCCGCAGCGGCCTCGGGCCGGACCGCGGCCAGCTCGGCGTAGACAAGGCTGATCTGCGCGTTGAGCCAGATCCGGCCGTCCAGAGTCAGGCGGCAGGCCCGCTCGAGGGAGCTTCGGGCGCCTCGGAGCGCCGCCACGTAGTCCTCGGTCACAGCCTCGAGCCGCTGCTCGGCGCTCCCGACCTCGAGTCGGAACTCGTCTGCGAGCGGCTTGCTCCCCTTGAGCTTGTCGGCGTGCTCCTTCGCCGCCTGCCGCAGGCCGACGAGAATCCGCTCGGCCTCGGCGCGCTGCGCGCCCAGGCTCTGTGCCTCCTCCAACTCGCCCCGGCCGTCGCGCAGCGCCAGGCTCGCCCGCAGCGGCCGCCACGACAGGACGACCCACGCCACGAGCACCGCCAGCCCGACCCCCACGGCCAGCGGGCCGCGCAGGGTGTCGAACCCAGTCGGGCGCTCGCGCCGAGCCAGAGTCTCGCTTTCCGACCAGCTCAGGGCGCTGGGCCGGGCGGTCCGGACGCTCAGAGCCCCCAGGAGACCCATGGCGATCCACAACGCCATGCTCGCCCCGAAGTTCACCGGACCGCTGCCCAGGCAACTGTAGACGCCGAACGCCACGACCGCACCCGCCAGGCCCGCGCCAAGCGCCGCGTCGCCCCCATCCCGCGCGCGCCGAAGGGCCAGCACCCCAGCCGCGACGGCCACGAGGCCGACGGCCAGCGCCAGCCCGACGCCTACCAGCCCACGCTCGTAGAGCACCTCGGTCAACGCACGCCGCGCGTGAGCTTCCGTCATGTCACCGAACTCGACGGTGTAAGTCTCCGGCGGGCGGCGCGCGTCCAGCGCGAGCACGAGCGTCCCAGCACCATCGCCCAGCAGCAAACGGTGCAGCGGACGGCCCAGCGTGAACGCCCACTCCGTGCGGTCGAGCAGGGCCTCGCGCACCCTGTTGGGCGCCGTCTCTGCTTCCACCCGGTTCCGGGGCCGCCAGGGCCGCAGGCTCGCCCTCTGGCGCACGCGAAGCTCGTTCGCCGCGAACAAGGCAGCGACCACCAGCCCCAACACGACCCACAGCGGCCGGAAGCGGGGCAGAAGCAGCCAGGCCGTCACCACCACACCCACACCCAGGGCGTAGGCCGACGCCAGCATCCCCGCACGCACCGCCGCCAGCAGCAGCGCTGCCAGCACAGCCGTCGTCCAGAGAATCGCCGCGTACCGCCGCTCGATATCCTCACGCTCGCCAGGCCGCCCGTAGAGCAGCGCCGCCGCAACGAGCGTCGGCACCAGCACAAACGCCGCGCCCACCTCGCGGCCCGACACGTCCAGATCCCCGAAGAACCCTGACCGAGCCTTCCCGAAGAACACGATCATCAGCACCGCAGCGACGAAGGCCACCGCGCTGCCCGCCGCCAGGAACACCCGACGCTGCCCCCGCTCCCGCAACAGCACCGCCAGGCCCGCCGCAGCGGCCAGGCCGTAGAAGCCCTCCACCGCCGTCTGCCCCGCCATCCTCGGATGCCCCGACCACGCCGCCGTCGCCGCCCCCCACGCCACCCACGCCACCAGCGGCGCGAACAACCACCACGCCGGCCACTGTCCCGCGCGCACCCGACCGTGCGCCCACTCCCACAGCACGTACCCCCACAGCGCCGTCACCGCCAGCTCGAAGACGAACAGCTTGACCCCCATGCGGTAGAACGTGAGCCGGAAGTCGAAGCTGAGGAGAGGCGCGGGGAGCAGGAGGGCGTAGACGATGAACGGCGCGATTGCGATGCGCTCATCCTGTCCCGCTTGCGGCGCGCTTGTGGACATGGGACCCTCGATGTGGGGGAAGCAGAGCAACACGGCGCGGCAACATGATTATAGACCGCCGGGCTCCCGTGTCAAAGCCAAACGAGTTGGCTCTGAGGGGATGACCACATCGAGCGGTCATCCCCTGCTGCTGCGGCACGACCCACCGCAAAGGCGCGGGAGAAGCCGCCGTCTGTCCCTTCTACCGGCCTACAGGTACAACGTTGCATGCGGCCGGAGAATCCGGGTCGGGAAAGAGAAACAGGCGCCGGACAACGGGGTGGCACGGACGGGGGACGTGGTGACATTGGGCGACGTCGCGGGGCGTCGAAGAGGGGGCCATGGCGTCGGAAGGGGGTGGTCTGCGGCGATGGCGGCGGCATGTTCCGGTTTTGCGCGAAACCGGAAATAGATCCCTGCCACCACCC
>CAZDNN010000009.1:0-28368 GCA_964506385.1 uncultured Planctomycetota bacterium | reverse complement strand
GCGGCAGGTGAAGACCCCCTTCCCGAGTTCGCGATGCTCTGTGCCGCGATGGCCGAGTGTGAGCAACTCGGCCCGCAGAAGGCGTGGGAGCAGGCCGACGAGGTGATCCATCAGCTCTACACAGACCGGCACTACGACGAGTGCACCCGCTACTGCGCGAGCGTCCTTGACAGCGACTGGGCCAACCGCGAGGCCCGTGCGTGGGCGTGGCTGAGGATCATCACGTGTCTGCGTGTGTGCAATCAGGAAGGGAGCGTGCACCCGCTTTCTGAGCGCCTGATGCGAGAGTTCCAGGAAACGGCAGCGGCTCGTTGCCACGCCGTCGCTGCCGCGCGGTGGCTCGAAGCGTACCTGCGCGATGACGATGCCCTCGCGCTGCTGGAGCGCATGGCTGGCGCCCACGCGGGCCATCCCGAGTTCGTGCGTGAGTGGTATGCGGAGGCCGGCGGCATCGCTCTGCGGCTCGGGTTGAGAGGGAAGGTCGCGGCTTACGCTCATCAACTCAACGTGATGGCATCGGACACGAAGCGAGTCCCATCAGAAGTGCGCGTCCGTTGCGCGCGGGACGCTGCATGGCTCGAACGGGTTCTCACGAAAGAGGACAGCGTGGGAGCTTCTGAAAGGAGGATCGTCCCCCAGCAAAGGTAGGAGGGACCGTCATGCGTACCTGGGCCTGCGTCGTCGTTCTCTGCGTCGCGTTCCTGCTGGTGTCGGGCGCTGACTCGTCAGTCTGGGCGGAGACCACACCATACGAGACATGCTTCGCCTTCGACCCCGTCTTTGTGCAGCCAGATCGGCGTCGCCTGCCGCAATCAGGCCAAGAGGAGCAGCCGGTCAGCCGCAGCAAGGACGACGGGAAGCTACCCCGAACTCAGCAGCGCAGGATGGTGCCGTTGACGTCACTCCGCGAGGCGTTGGCATCCCTGATGGGTCCTGCGGGGGCTGGCCAGCGCAATGGGAAGGGAGGCCGTTGACCATGTCGCTCCACGGTTCACACAGGCTTGCTCGTGCTGGTGCGGTAGTGGTGATTGGCTTGGTCGTGCTTGCTGCCCCATGCTTCGCCGATTGGTGGCAGGCGGCCGGCCCGTTGCCGGATGGGTACGCAACCGTGTCGGGCGCCCACGAGTTCCAGAATGAAGGGGTCGATGAAGGAGGCGACTGCGACTGGGAGTGCGCGCAGAGCATGTGGACGTCGTGGCGCATCACCGAGCACAACGCCGACGTCATGTACAGGAATAACGGGTACTACTGGACCGTCCAGGGCGATGGCGGCTCCGGCCAAGTCGAGGTTGATAGCAGCGCGCTCGGGGTAGCCTGCAGCCCAGGCGTCGTGCCGACAGGCACAGCGCCCGGCACGGGGACCTACGGCGCCGATGGTTACGTCTGGGTCTACTGCAAGGCGCCGGAGCCCTTCGAGGAGCAGTGTCAGCCACCCGCGAGGAAGCGGAAGATCTGGGTGCTCGACGTCAATCTCGAGACGCCCTGGGGCGGCGGGCCGGGCAACAACATCGAGGGCCTGCACAATGGGGATGGGTCGGACATCGACCGGGAAGGCTACGATGCAAGCTCGTACAACCATCCGGTGCGAATCAACCACAACCGTGACGACGATGATGAGAACGGTACCCCAGACGTGGAGCAGAGCGGCCCCGTCCCTGGGGAAGATGACCTCATCCCGGTCCAGATCCAGGTTACAGAAGGCATTCGCCAACATCAACAGGGAACGGTCAAGCTCACTGTCAGCGGCTGGGAGGACTGCCAAGGAGGAGTGTTCCCTGATCTCAAGCTCTGGCGGGATGCCAGCAAGGCGTCGCAGATCGTCCTCACGGACGGCCTGAGCAAGACCTACTCCTGCGCTGCCTTTCTCAGCGAGGTGATCGATGGCAGCGGCGGCTGGGTCTACGTGGAGTGCTGCGTACCCGCCGGCAGTTGGTACCCCGACATGCGAGTGTTCCTGAGCGTCGCGTACCAGACGAACTCACAGATGGATGACCCCGAGGACACAATCGCGTTTGACCCCTTCTGGGCTGACCTCCGAATCGACTCCGACAACACGAACAACTTCGGCTCTCCAGACAACTCCGATCACGAGGAGGAGATCGAGGATATCGCGGGCGACCCGGCCTACCCCGGCAAACTCGTCCCGACGAACGACAATGACAACGACGCCGATGGCATTCCCGACTACGCCGACGGTTTCGACCTCGACGGGGAGGAGGGGACCGACGACGACAGAACGGGTGGCGAGCAGTTCGTGCCGATGTTCCTCGGCCTCGGACACCCGATGAACTACTCCCAGACGCGCATTACCTTCGTCTACGATGCCTCCGACCCGTCAGGGGTCACCGCCGAAAGTGGCCAGTACACGCTGCCCTCCGGCGGAGCACTTCGCCTCTGGACCAAACCGGGCGATGCGGAACGCAACAAGAACAGTGTAGAGGCGGGCGGGGACTTCGTGCCGGCTGGTGTGCCTGTGGCCGCCAGCCACTTCCAGAGCGCCGGAATGGGCCTCGCCCTCTACGTGGAGGGGGTGCGGACCAGCCAGAGCGCCGCAGACCGGCGCATCATCGCCATCGTTGAGCCCGACGGTCCCGATGCAATCAGCATCCCCCAGAGCGACGCGGTACGCGTCACCGTTGTCCGCCTCGATGCCGACGTGGACTCGGACAACACCAACGGGTTCGACGCCCCCGACCGCAGCGACGATGAGGATGCTATCGAGGACATCGCTGGCGACCCCGACTACCCCGGCAAGGTCCTTACCGTCAACGACGATGACGATGACCACGACGGCGTGCCCGACTACGCCGATGGCTTCGACCTCGACGGCCAAGCCGACACCCCCGACGATCTCAATGAGTCCGAGCACTTCACCCCCCTCGTCATCGAGCTTTCTCCCGGCTTCGACCCTACCACGGCCCAGCTCTGGATCGACTACAGCGATTCGGACCCGGCCGGCGTTACTCACCAAGGCACCCCCGCCGTCTACTCCCTGCCTACCGGCGGCGGCTTGCTGAGGCTTTGGACCAAGGACGGCAGCCAGGCGCGTAACAAGGCGGCCGTGGGCGGTGGCGGGGACTTCGTCCCCAAGCTGACCTGGGTCGACGTTGCCGATCTCAATCCCAGCGGGAACACAATCACCCTCTACGCGGAGGGGGTCTACGCCTGCTCGAGCCTCGCTGCGCCGGCTCGCATCAGGGTCGAGGCGGACCCGGATGGCGACGGCCCCGCCTGGTTCGTGCATGGGGACGCCGTGCGCCTGAGTGTCCTCGGCGCGGATCTCGACATCGATTCCGACAACAACAACGGCACTGCCAATCCCGACCACAACGCCTACGAGGACCAGATCGAGGACATCGCCGACGACCCCGACTACCCCGGCAAGTACCTCGACGTCAACGGCAACGACGACGACAACGATGGCGTGCCCGACTTCGCCGATGGTTTCGACCTCGACGGGCAGCAAGGCAACGCCGACGACGCCAACGCCAACGAGTACTTCGCCCGCGTGGTGCTCTGCCTCCCCGACCCGATCGACCGCGACATCGCCACCGTGCGGCTCACGTACGATGCATCCGACCCCGCCGCCGTCGTCGCTGCGGGTGATCCTGTGACCTACACCCTACCCACCTCCGGCAAGCTGCGCCTGTGGACCAAGAACGGCTACGAGAGCCGCAACAAGAACAGCGTCAGTGACCCACAGAGCCCCGGCGACTACGTCCCGCCCGGCGATCACGACGCCACGGCCCTCGGCTTCAGCACCTACGGCGGCCTGGTCACCTTCTACGTCGAAGGCACCCAGGCCAGTCACGCCATCGCCGATCAGCGCCTGCTCGTCGAGATTGACCCCGACGGCCTCGTCGGGCCCCTGTCCTTCGTCCCCCACGATGCCGTCCGCATCACCGTCCTCGGCGTGGACCTCGACATCGACTCCGATAACGACAACGCTCTCGACGCCCCCGACCGCAGCGCCTACGAGGACCAGATCGAGGATACTGCCAACAACCCCGCCTACCCCGGCAAGGTCCTCGAGCCCAACGACAACGACGACGACAGCGATGGCATCCCCGACTTCGCCGATGGCTTCAACTTCGACGGCCAGGCAGGCAACGCCGACGACCAGAACGCCAGCGAGGACTTCGCCCAGCTCGTGCTCGAAGTCCCCGCCCCCATCAGCCTCACCAACGCCACCGTCACCATCACCTACGATGCCTCCGACCCCGCCGCCGTCACCTACGACACCCAGACCCAGACCTACACCCCCGGCGACGGCGCCCTCCGCCTGTGGACCCAGGACGGCAGCGTCGCCCGCAACAAGGCCACTCTCCTCCAGGGCGGCCACTACGTCCCGCCCAAGACGTACGACGCCTCCGACCTCGGCCTCTCCGGCGAGAGCCGCACGATCACCCTCTACGTCGAAGCCATCCGCCCGAGCACAGCCACCGCCGACCAGCGCATCCTCGTCGAGGTGGACAGCGACGGCACCGGCGGCACCAGCGGCTCCATCAGCCCCGACGCCGTCCGCATCACCGTCGGCTACGGCGACCTCGACATCGATTCCGACAACGACAACGGCTTCGCAGCGCCCGACCGCGACGCCGCCGAGGACCTCAACGAAGACACCGTGGGCGACCCCGCGCACCCCGGCAAGTACGTCTTCGTCAACGACAACGACGACGACGGGGACGGCATCCCCGACTTTGCCGACGGCTTCAACTTCGACGGCCAGGCCGGCAACGCCGACGACCAGAACGCCAGCGAGGACTTCGTTCAGCTTGTTCTCGAGTTGCCTGAAGATCTGGATGTCTCCGTCGCCAGAGTGAGGTTCACCTACGATGCCTCGGATCCGGTGGCCGTTGCCTACAACGCCGAACAGGACGCCTATGCGCCAGGTACCGGGAGCGCGAGACTCTGGATGCAGGACGGCAACGCGGCGAGGAACGGGGGGAGCATCTTAGATGGTGGCGACTTCGTGCCTGACGGGACCGCCATCGAAGCTGCCGCTCTTGGCTTCACCCCCACGCAACGAGTGGTGACCCTCTATGCCGAGGGGGTCAGCATGAGTCCCGAGGTCGCCGGGCTGCGAGTCAGGGCTGAGATCGACCCGGACGGGGAGGGCGGAGCCGGGTTTGTCTTTGCCGACGCCGTCCGAGTCACTGTCCTTGGCGTTGACCTAGACATTGATTCCGACAACGACAGCGATCACGACGTGCCAGAGCGGGATCCAGCCGAGGAGCGATGGGAGGACGTGCCTAGCGACGACGAGCACCCGGGGAAGATCATCCTGGTCGGGAACGCTGACAGTGACGCAGACTCCCTGCCGGATTTCGCCGACGGTTTCGACTACATGCCTGGTGTGGCGGCTGACAATCTCTCGGAAGGAACGAAGTTCGTGCCGTTGGTCTTGGAGATTGGGGCGCTGGCGGGCCTGTCCGAGGCAGAGATCGAGTTCTCCTACGCCGCCTCCGATCCCGACGCTCTGGAGGCCACGTTGGACCATCCCTACCCTCTGCCGGATGGCTCGTTGCGCATCTGGCGGAAGGACGGGTCCGTGCAACGGGATAAGCGCGGCGTACAGAGCGGAGGCGACTTCGTTGCCTCCGGGGTCCGCTATCCGCCCACCGCTCTGGGCTTCCAGGACGGGCGCGTCACGCTCTATGTAGAAGCTGTGCGAGAAAGCCAGCAGACGGCCGACTCGTCCATTCTCGTGAGTGCGTACCCCAATGGGCAGGGGGGTGGCTTGTGCTGCCAAGACCGTGTGCGCCTGACGGCATCGAGAATGGAGCTTCTCCTCAATACGGTCTGTCTCGGTGAGCCGATAGAGACCTCAGTCCTGTGCGTGACCAAGCTGCCCGAGCCTGATGAATCAGGGCGGACTTACGGCACGGGGCGTGGTGCTGTGGCTGCCTACACTATCCGCATTCATGACCCAAGGGAGGGATTCACTGTTGCGCGTGTCGGCGACCAAGACGTGGCCATCGAGCGCGTGGGTGGAGTGTACACGAATCCCACTCTGTTCCTGTGCATTCTCCCAGAGGATCAGGACATCGTCGATGCGGACAAGCAGTACCAACTCCGCCTGGACGAGGTCGTCGCGCAACGATACAGCGCGAGTGTCCTCCCGGATGCGGAGGACGCTGACCCTGCTTCTTGGACCGTCACCCAAGAAGGGCAGCCCCAGGTCTCAGTTGCGGACGGTGTCCTGACGGTCAACACTGTCGACGTCGAGGCGGCCTATGCGGCCAGGATCACGAATGGAGCTCTCTGGCAGACAGGGAAGTACACAGTTGTTGAGGTGCGCTTCAAGATCGTGGGGCACGGCGCACAGGGCCAGGACGGCGCGCTGCGCATCAGCGTGGGTGACCAAGCGGACCATTGGGAGATAGGGATCCGACCTGACAGGTTCGTACACTACCAAGGCGGCAACCGAGCGGAGATTCCTTTCCCGCCCGCTATCGGCGACAATGGTAGCCTGCTCGATGGCCAGTTCCACCTCTTCCGATTCGTCCGTGCCGCGGGTGCTGGGCAGGCAGCGATCTCAGTTGACTACGAGGCTACCCACACGTCGAACACCGTAGGGGGAGCCGGCAGTGGAGCGTCCTGGATCGAATGGGGGGACCCCGGGGAACAGGTGCGGGGGCATGTGCAGTACGACTTTGTCCGATGGTGGCACGCGACTCCCGGTGAAGTGATCTATACGACGTCCCCTAGCCAACTCATTGACGGCAGGGACATCATCCATCTGGCAACCGACGAGCTTGAGTTCTCCTACAACCCGGGGTCAAAGGTGACGCGGCACGTTCCTGACCCGGAGCTACCATCTGACAGAGTGGTCGGGGAACTTGTCCAAGAGGTAGTCGGCGAGATGGAGGCCGAAGGCTGGGCACCGGCCAACCCGAATGACCCGGGCGCTTTTGGCAAGGAGGTCCACAGGAGGACATCAGTCAAGCTGCACGGGAAGAAGGGCTGGGTCGCGGATGTCTACGTGGAAACAAATACCAGGAAGGTTCTCTCGATCGGGGATCCCCCCGAAGGGGTCCCGAGTCGCACGTACACACAGGTGGATGCCATTGCCCTGGACGGGGACTACACGTTCAAGGCTGGGGACATTCTGGACCCGGACGCAATAGAAGTATACGAGATTAAGACGTCCCTGAAGGGATCGGTCGACCAGCGCCAGCACCTCAAGCTCAAGAGGATCAGCGGCGGGAAAGGCGTGCGACTGACGCGCTCGAAGAAGGTCTATGAATCCGGCGCGTACAAGCTCAACAGGCGCGTCAAGAACATTACGCTGGTCCTGGACATGCTGTCCCTCGCCGACACGGCGTACGCCTTCGTCGAGATGGACAAGTATCAGAACGAGTGGGATGAGCTCGAGCGTCTGATGAGAAACGTGAGGGACGCCGAGACGCCCAACGAGAAGAACCTCTACGGAATCGAGGCAGCCGAGGCAATGGCGCGCTATCTGAGTCACTTCACACCAGACAGCCTTGGGAAGAACTGCATGCGGCTGATGATGGAGCGCCGTCTCATGAGCCAGTGGGACACGAGCGACTGATGCAGCCTTCGTTGCGTTCGCGTGTGGTGGCGTTCACGCTCCGTGATCCAGTTGTGAGATCATGTGGATCTGCATGTCCACATTTCGCACGATCACGACGTTGGGGCCAAGCCACGGAGTCTCGCGATCCAGAGTGGTCCGCGGCGGCGCCGCAGGCGCAGATTGGCTTGGGCAAGACGGGTCCTGAGGTACGGAGCTTGGGCAACGGGAGGCCACAATCACGAGGAGCCGGCCAGCCTCGTAGGCCCGCTCGACCACTTCAGGCATTCTCCCATCGTGGTCGGGCCTGTGGTCTCAATGGCGAGCTCCAGTATGATAGGTGGGCAATGTCCAAGGGCAGGCACATGCTGTTCGCGCTGGTGGTCGTTGTCCAGGTGGTTTCATCAATGGCCTTCGGAGCAGAGGAGCGCCTTGTCCCCATGCTCGGACAGACACACAAGGTTAGAATCGACACGCTCGATGACTGCGTCCAAGACGTGCGCCTTGGCTTCCTTGCGACAGAGTGGGTGGGGATCTGCTCTGACCCACCCTCGTTCTACTTCTATCAGCGCGGGAAGCACCTGTCCTTTGAGCGTGAGGGGACGCGGGTGTTCGTCAAGACTGATGGCGGTGCTAGACAGCTTGGGGTGATGCTGGTGGACACGCCACAAGACACGCGCGTCCTTGTGGAAGCGCTGGACGCGCAGATGGAGGTTCCCACAATCTGCTGTGGGGCAGACGCGCTGGGCTCGCTCCCCCGGCTTCCTGCGCGTCAGGCTACGGCACTGGCCGTGGTGGCCCCTGGGGCATGTGATCTCAGGCCTCTGTCACAACAAGCAGGACTCCACGCGCTGAAGGTGTGGTCGCCCATGGGGAAGGGCGACCTCCGACCCTTGTCGGCCTTGACGAACCTCCAGTCGCTGGACCTGACGGGCTGCTCCCGTGTGTCCGATCTGACCCCCCTTCTCGGTCTCGGCCACCTGAGGCACTTGAGTCTGTGGGGGTGTGTGGCAGTCAGGGATCTGTCGGCGCTCGCGGAACTCAGCAGCCTGGAGAGGCTGGACCTGACGGGCTGCACGCGCGTGGAGAGCCTGAGCCCGCTGGAGAGACTCCGCGGGATGGCGTGGCTCAGATTGACGCACTGCGGGGAAGTCCGCAACTTGGTGCCGCTCAGGCGCCTTGAGCGGCTTTCAATGCTCTTCCTGGGGGGCTGCTCGGAGATCTCTGACCTGTCGTCGCTCTCTGCTCTGCGGCGGCTGACGTTCCTGGAGTTGTGGGGCTGTCGAGGTATCCGCAGCTTGGAGGCGCTTGAGGGGCTGTCTTCGCTCTCCCACCTGAACCTGCGAGGGTGTAAGCAGATTGAGGATCTGTCACCATTGAGCAACCTGCACCGGGTCAGCTACCTCAGCCTCGCCGAGTGCCCCAAGGTGTCAGACCTCTCCCCTCTGAAGGAACTCCGTTCGCTGTCGTGGGTAGTCTTGAACGGGTGCGATGGCGTAACCGACCTCACGCCGTTGCGTGCTGCCATACGGAGGGGAGCCAACATCTCTGTGGATGAACGACTGATGGCGCAGTTGGCGGCACTCCGGAGGCGGAAAGGGGAGTGATGGCAGGGCCTCGCACGCAAAGCAACGCAAAGCGCTCACCTTCGGCTGGCACTGCTTGCGCCGAGAGGAGGCCCCTGCTGTGCCTTGTCCTGCTCTCATTCGTCGTGGTCTACTACGTATTGGGTTCCGCAGCCGCCGCCTTGGCGCCACACTTGGAGAGTGGCAGGCTTGATTTCGCGGGTGGCGCGAAGTGCATGATCTGGACAGGTACGTTCCTTTGGCGCCACTGGTACATCCTCGTGCTGGTCCTCGCCGTTCCCCTCCTCACGGAGGCCATTTGGGGCAAGGCGCTTGGCCGGTGGCTCACGTATGCGTACCTGGCCGTGCTCTTCCTGTTACTTCTCCTGGGCTACGCGACTGTGCTCTTCATCTGCGAGACGTTCGTTCATAGGACGCCAGCCGACCCGGTCTGGGGAGTCCACTGAACTGAATCACGTCCGCGAAGACGCCTGACGGCTTGTGCTGCTCCTCGGGCTCTCACGGGGTTCCTCCGTTGGGCGTGGGCCTTCTCGGGACCGTTGCGGCCCGCGCGTTGGGGTTCTCGCCCATGTTGGCTCGTCTCTCTTGTGGGAAGCACGCGCTCCTCGGCATTCTGCCGCTCCTGTTCGCATGGACGACCGCTGCCGAAGCCGGGGCTCCAGCAGCGGCCCCCGAGCCTATATCGATCTCCTTCCCGCGGGACGGGGATATGGTGCGGGGGCTGGTGCCGGTGTTCGGGACGGCGCGGTGCGAGGGGTTCCTGCGGTTCCGCGTGGAGTTCGGCGAGGGGCGCCAGCCCAAGCAATGGCACGTGATGCGGGTGTCGGAGAAGCCCGAGCGCGAGGACCCCTGGGCCGCGGGGAAGGTGCGGTGGGACCCCGACCGCGGCGCGAAGGGCAACCTGGCCGACTGGGATACCGGCCTGACCTCCTACCACTACGGCTACGCACCGACGCAACGCAACCTCAACGGCGTGTTCACCGTCCGCGTCGTCGTCGAGGACGAGAGGGGGGAGGCCGTCGAGAAGCGCGTCGTCGTCCAGGTCGCCCGCATCGTCGGCCGCGAGATGGGCGGCATCGCCGAGAGCAGCGACGGGAAGGTGTTCCTCAACGTCCAGCCCGAGTCCACCGTCCGCGACGGCGTGCTCGTGGGCATCGAGCCGGTGCACCCCGTGGACAATCCGCCCATCGTCGAGCTTCCGGCGGCGAAGGGCCTCAAGCAGGTGGGCAGCGTGTACGAGTTCCGTCCGCCCGGCCTCGAGCTCGTGAAGCCGGCCTCCTTCCGCATGCACTACGCCGAGGCTGACCTGCGGCCCGAGGCCGAAGGGGCCAAGCCCCTGCCCGAGGACCGCCTGGGCATCTACGCCTGCGACGCGGGGAAGAAGACGTGGCGTCGGCTGCCGTCCACGGTCCTGGCCGGCGAGAACGCCGTGCACGCCGAGCTGACCGAGGTGACGCGCGACGTCGCCTTCTACGGCCTGTTCGCCGACGTGACGCCGCCCCCGCCGCCCAAGCTCTCGCCTCCCGCCGCGACGAGCGCGAGCGCCCGCATCCCCCTCGCCGGGCAGGCGGAGCCTGATGCGAAGGTGGAAGTGCTCGTCGGCGGCGAGCCGCGCGCCACCGTGACGGCCAATGCCGATGGAGCCTTCCAGATCGCCGGCTTGGCCCTGGCGAGGGGCGGGAACGTCATCCAGGCGCGGGCCATCGACGGCGCGGGGAACACTAGCTTACCGTCTGAGGCCGTCCGCGTAGCTCACGATCCCCACCCGCCCAAGGCCGTGCACAGCGTCGAGATCCTCGGGAAGCTCAAGGCGGCCCGCGGCGACCGCTTCCTTATCAAGCTCGTCGGCGACGACGCCAGCCCACAGGCCGACACCACCCGCGTCCAGGTGACGAACCAGACGGACTGGCAGCCCGTCGAGCTGGAGCTCACCGAGACCGGACCCGCGACCGGCATCTACGTCGCCCCATTCACGGTCGGGGCAAAGACCGACGCCGAGGCAGGGGTCATCGCCGCTCAGAAGCACGGCGAGATCGTCACGGTGGCCTCGCTCCAGGACAAGTCGAAGCGCGCGACGCTGGAGTACCTCGACCACATCCCGCCGCGGGTGCCCACGGTGGTGTCCCCCACCCACCCCAGCGCCTGCCAGAACCCGTTCGAGGGCACGGACGACGAGGCCCTCGGCGAGTGGGCGAACCTCGATGGCGAGTACGGCGCGACGTTGCGCGTCGAGCGTGAGAAGGGCAACGGGTACCTGATGCTCGTGAAGCCGAAGCGCTGGGGCCACCTGGGCGCCATCGCGCGGAGAACCCCCTACGCGGCGGCGCAGTTCCCGCTGATCACCTTCGACTACCTGATCAACCACGACGTGAAGATGGACGTGATGGTGCGGCGCGGCGGCTGGCAGCTCGTGCCGCTGAGCGACGACCAGAGCAGGGAGAGCCGGCAGTTCGGCCGCAGGCCGTTGGTGTCGTTCTGCGGCATCCAGGCGGACGGGCGCTGGCACTCCGCGTCGCTCGACCTCGGTGCTGCCCTGGCCCACGCGCACCCCGGCGGTGGCGACCTCCGCGTGGACGAAGTCCGGTTCGTCAACTGGGACGTCTCGGCTTACCGCCGCCTCAGCTTTGGGCGGACGGGCACGCGCGGCTCCTTCTACTGCATCGACAACTTCCGCATCCTCGGCTATGGCGGCCCCAACGCGTCGTTCGAGTGGACCTCCGAGGACGAGAACGGCATTGCGGGCTACAGCCTCGTGCTCGACCAGAAGCCCGACACGATCCCGCCGGAGCAGAACATGGGCCTCGCCACCGAGAAGGCGGCGCAGGGCCTTGCCGAGGGCCGCTGGTACCTCCACGTCCGCGCGGTGGACAAGCCGGGGAACTGGGGACCCGCCAACCACTACATGGTCTTCGTGGACACCAAGGCGCCCGCCGTGGCAGGCGTGGCGCCCCAGGGCAAAGCCGCCTGGGACACGCCCGTGGAGATCCGCTTCGACGACGCCGGCGGCTCGGGCGTGAACCCCTACAGCGTTCGGCTCAAGGTGGCCGGCGAGACCTACGGCACCGACAACGGGGCGCTGAGCCTGGACCCTGTGAGGCAACTGCTGACGTTCCATCCCATGGCCCACACGGTGCGCGAGTGGAGAGGGAGCCGCTACGAGGAGGGAGCGCGCCCGTTGTTGCTCGCCGACGGCCAGACCATCGAGGTGGCGCTGCTCGAGGCGGCGGATCACGCGAAGCACGCCGTCGAGAACACGCCGGCCTGGAGATACCAGGCGACCTCGCCGCTGAAGGTGACGCCGGCCGACCCCGACGGCCGGAACGGGTGGTACGTGACGCCCCCGAAGATCAAGATGGAGGCGCCGGACAACGCGGAGGTCGAGTACCAGTGGGCGATCACCCCCGAGCAGGACGAGCTGTTCCGGCGCGGCAACAGCATCAACCGCCTGACCATCACCGTCACCGAGGGCAAGGGCAAGGAGGCGAAGGAGACCCGCTACGTCAAGCCCTTCAGGCTTGACACCACCGTGCCCGATGTGGCGGCCACCGTCATCCCCGAGAAGCCTGGCCCCGACGGCGTCTACCCCCAGCCACCCACCATCGTCCTGCGCCACGACGACTATGCGCTCGTCGAGGGCGGCCTCACCTGCCAGGGCTACGCGAGCGCCGACTGCACCGGTGAGCTGCTCTTCCGCCAAGAGGCGGTGGACCTCGGTGCCTGGCAGCCGCCCGGCGACCTGCCGGCCCCAGTCCGCAGCGTGAGCTGGACCGGCCGCCTGCGCGCCCCCCAGACCTCGGCCTATACCCTTGCCCTCTGCTTCGCCAAGGGCCAGTCCCTCCAGCTCCTCGTCAGCGGGGAGGTCGTGCTCGACAGCCGGAAGGCGCCCGACGGCGCCCAGGAGGTCGAGGCCGAGCTGCTGCTGACGAACATGATGCAGCCCGTCGAGCTGCGCTGGCTCGAGCCCGTCGGCGACGGCCCCAAGGCCAAGCTCGCCTGGCAGAGCGAGAGGATGGGCCGCCGCGAGGATGTCCGACCGGAACACCTCTTCGCCCTGAAGAGCCTCGCCACCATCCACTACCACTGGGACGACGGTGAGGATGCCGTCTACGTCCGGCCGCTGACGGCGCCCCGCGGCCGCCACGTTCTCCACGTCCACGCCGGCGACGAGGCCGGCCACACCAGTCGCGCCCGTTCGCTCAGCTTCGCAGTGGCCGGCCCATAGCAGGCGCAGGATGGGGCTCCGGGGCCCGCGACGTCATGCAGCCACCGGATGCTTGATCTCCCGTTGCCATGGGGCTATGCTGTTGGCAGGGTCAGCACCGAACGTGTCTCTCTCAGGGGAAAGCCGATGATGGGACGGGCGTGCAGGATGCTGGCGGCTGGGGCGGCCATGGCCGCTGCGTGCGCGGTGTGCTGGGCCGGGGCGCCGGCGAAGGTGGATTGGCGGGAGAGCTTTGGGCAGGTGCGGCGGCTGATCCGCGAGGGGAAGCTCCCCGAGGCGGAGAGGCAGATCGACTCTCTGCTCGCGCAGGAGCACGCGGCAACGCCCCAGCGGCTCGAGGCGGAGGAGCTGCGCGGCTTGGTGCGCCTGGAGCAGGGGAAGGCCAACGAGGCGCTGGCGATCTGGCGCGAGACGGAGAAGCAGGCCGCCGGCCTCAACCAGGCCCAGCCGCGGGGCATGCGCTACACCGAAGCGGCCAAGTACTTCCTGAGGGCCGGCGCCTTCGACGACGCGGCCCGCGCGGTCAAGAAGGCGCTCGCCGCGGGCCAGGAGGCCCACGATCTGGGCTTCCTCGCGCAGATGCACGTCTACGAGGCCATCCTCTGCGAGCACAAGGGCCAGGCCGCCGAGGCCGGGAAGGCGCGCGCCAGGATGCGCGAGATCCTCTGTAGCCCCGAGGGCCGTGAGAAGCTCGGCTGGGTGCTCTCGCGCCTGCGCGACGTCGGCCGGGACGCCCTCGCCCTCGAAGTGGCCGACGAGACCCTCAAGGCGGAGCCGTTGGCCGGCGCGGGCGACAACCTGCTCCAGCTCGGCAACCAGTTCCGCAAGGACGGCGAGGCGGAGATCGCGCGCCACTGCTACGCGCTGGGCGCCCGCGTGCCGTGGGACAGCGCCTGGACGTCGCGCTTCCCTCGGCAGTGCCTCCAGGGCCTCGCGGAGATGGACCTCGACGGGAACCGCCTGGACGCGGCGCTCGGCGAGGCCAGGCTGCTCTACCTGTTCGCCGAGGTCCAGCACATCCAGGGGCCGATGAACCTGGTGGCCCAGATCCTGAAGAAGGCCGACGGCGACATCAACAAGCGGGTCCGCGCGTTCCTCGAGTACCAGCGCTACGGCAAGCCGGGCAAGGACGGGCAGGCCGGCACGGCCGACGATCTCCAGGATCCCCTCGCCGCCGTGCCGCTGCCCAAGGCCGAGCCGCTCGGGAAGCTCGACGATCTGCTGGCGCGGACGGACCCGCTGGATGCCCATCTGCGGATGAGCCTGTGCATGCAGCACCGACGGTTCGACATGGCGCTCGTCGAGGCCATGGCCGCGTACCGCGCCGCGACGGACGAGAAGCTCGCCGACCCGATCTACGCCGTCGCCACGGCCCTCAAGGCGATGGACGGCGACCTGTTGAGGGCGAACCGCTATCTGATGTTCCAGCAGGCCGGCCCCGCCGGCAAGGACGGCAGGCCCGGGACGGGCGACGATCTGGCCGACCCGCTCCAGGGCATCCAGCTCCCCGGGGTGCCGCGGCGCGACAAGCAGTTCGCCGACGCCGTCGCCGCCTGCAACGATACACCAGAAGGGCTGCGGCGCAAGGGCGTGCTCCTGCTGGCGTGGGGCAAGTCGCAGGAGGGGCTGGAAGTGATGAAGGAGATCTACGCGCGGTGCGGCGTGCAGCCCGACGCCCTCAAGGAGGCCATCCTGGGCGTCGCCGCCGGCCTCAAAGCCATCGACGGCCACGTCCATCGCGCCAACCAGTACCTCCTCTACCAGAAGCACGGCCCCGACGGCCCCGATGGCATCAAGGGCACGGCCGACGACGTCCGGAACCCGCTCGAGGCCCCCGCGAAGCGCTGAGGCCCGGAGGGGCGCGATGCTCCGCACACACGGCTGCCTGACGCTGGCCCCGATCCTGCTGCTCGCCGGATCGCCGGCCCTGCTGGCTGCCGAGCCGCAGGACCCGTGGGAGTCGGTTGAGGTCCAGCGCGCGGTGGCGGCCTGGGCGCAGGCCGAAGCCCAGCGCCTTGCCGGCGAGCCAGGGGAGAGCGCCCGAGGCTACGGCAGATCGGCCACCCTGGCGCGCCACGCGTTGGCGGCCCGGGGCGACAAGGCGGCGGACCCGATCCTCCAGACCATCCTCCGGCTGAGCCTCAGCAGCAAGGCCCAGGCCGAGACCGCCGCTCAGGCGCCCGCGGAGCCCGTTCCGCCCGAGGCGATGCTCCGACGCCTCGCTGAGGTCAAGGCCCGTGGCGACAGCCTGACCGCGCAGGGCCACGTCTTGGAGGCCCGGCTTGCGTACCACAGCTTCCTGGCCGCCGGCGACCTCTTCCGCAGGCGGTACCCGAACGACAAAGGGGTCGAGGCCGTCCGCTGGCTTCGCGGCCGCGTCGAGCGGAGCCTGGCCGGCCTGCCTGCCGAGGCCGCGGCCCCTCCCGAAGGCACGCGCGATTCCGTCGAGCAGGCGATCCGCGAAGCCGTCGAGGGCGCCGAGCAGCCCGAGGCCGTCGAGCCCCGGGACCCCCTCGGCCTGACTCTGCACACGTTGGATGCCGGGGTCCGCGTCGTTTCTCCCGAGTGCGCCTACAGCCGCCTGCTCGACGCGGCGGCCGCCGTGCCAAGCGGCTACCTGGCGCGGGTGAGAGCCTTCGACGACGGTCTGCCCCCCAACGCCGTCGGCCGCGCCCTGGCGGCGCTCGGTCCCTATGCCACGGCCCCCGACACCTTGGGCCAGGACAGCCCTGCCTTCGGCCTCGCCAAGGCGCTCGGCGCCCTCCCCGTCCTGAGCGCCGCAAGCCGGGACGCGCCGCTGGGCACCGGGGGAGCAGGGGACCTCCTCGTGGCGTGCGCGGGTCTGTCGCTGCTGTCCCCTGGCGTCGCGCCGGTCTCGGCGGCGGAGACCACGTTCGTCGCGGCAGCGCGGGCCGCCCTGCCCGCAGGCTTCGCCGTCGAGGCCGCCCCGGCCGCCGCCGACCTCTTCGGCTCGTTCCCTCCGCCGTTCGGCGTCCCCGAGGCGGCGCCCCCGACCGGCGCTCCCCACCTCGCAGTGCCGGCTGCCCTGGCTGGCCTGCCGCTCTATGCTGAGCTGGCAGACGGCCTCGACGCATCGCGGCCCGACGCACTGGCCCTGGGGGGCCTGCGCGGGGTGGTGGCCGGCTTGCGCAGCGCGGAGCCCGGCACGCCAGCGGCCCTCGCGCCCGACGAGGGAAAGGCCTTCCTCGAGTGGCTCCTGGCGAGCGACGTCAGCGGCGACATCGTCGCCGGCCTGGCGGACGCCCTGTCGCGGTCCGCGGGCAGAGCGGGCGAGGGCGCCATCACGATGGGCGCCCAGGCCGCCGCCGCCCACAACTACCGCAGGATGGCGCTCGAAGCCTACCTCGCCGTGCTCCAGCAGGAGCCCGAGCGGGACCCGGACGGCCGCATCGTGCTGCGCACCGTGCACTTGGCCGCGGAGCTGGGCCGGCTGCGCGAGACCTCGGAGCAGATCGCACCCCACGTGGCTGGGGAGCGGCCCGGCCTGCTCGGCGTCGTGCAGTTCCGCCTGCTGGTCGAGCAGAAGCGCGCGGACGAGGCCTACGCGCTGCTGGGGCGGATGGCCGACCAGGCCGAGCGCTTCCTGCCGGCGAACCCCGTCACGGCGGGCATCCTCACGCAGGGCTTCGCGCAGTTCATCGCCGACGGTCGTCCCGAGGCGGCGGAGCGCACCCTCCAGGCCGCCGAACGCATCCACCAGGCCCCGCCGGACGCGCAGTGGCTCGCCCTTGCCCAGGGATATGCCCGGGCCGGCCAGCCCGACGAGGCGCGCCGCGTCGCCGAGCACCTGCTCGGGCAGGGACCCGACGAGCCGACGGCCGTCCGCGCGAGGGCCCTCCTCGTGCGGCTGCGGCGCGAGCCCGGCGGGGGGAGGCCCGTGCTTACGGCCGGGGAGCTGGCCCTGCTGGCCGAGGAGGCGCGGATCGACCCGCGGCGCACCGTCGCCCTCGCCGAGGAGTACCGCCGCGCAGGGATGTTCGCCCAGGCGCGCCAGGCCTACGGCGTCGCGGCCCGGCGTTTCAGGGACCTCGATGCGCGGGCAGCGATCGTCGGGACCTGGTTCGACGAGGGCCGCTACGACGACGGCGCCCGCGAGGCCGAGGCCTTCCTCGCCGACCACCACGGCACCCGCCAGGCCGAAGCGCTCTTCCGTTCCGTCACGGCTCGCCTCCTCGAGCGCGACGACCTCCGCGCCTGGGCCGGCCTCTGCCGGCGTCTGGCCGCGAGCGACCATCGGGGGGTCGCCGCCTGCTACGCCAGACAGCTCGCCGAGCTCGTGGTCAAGGCCCGACGTGGCGGCGGGACCCCCTGCGCGGCGCGGGCGGCCCCCTGCATCGAGGAGCTGGCGGCCTCGCCGCAGTGGCCGCTCCTCCAGCCGCACATCCGGGCCTGCGAGCAGGACCGCGCCGGCCGCCTGCCGGCCGGCTATCAGCTCCCCGAAGACTGACCCGCGCGCGACCCGCCGAGCCGCCGAGAGGATGGAGCCCATGGATGCTCCCCGCGTCACCGCCCCCGACCGTGCCGCACAAGGCCGTCGGGACGACGCGACCCGCGTCATCGTGGGGCACCTGGTGCTCCCGGATGGGACCACGGTGAGCGTCTCCGAGGGGCAGCGTCTCCTCCTCGGCTCGGCTGCGGACTGCGCCGTGCGCCTGGTGGGCGACCGCCTCGCGCCCCATCATTGCGTCATCGACGCCTCGGCCGAGGACCTGCTGGTCGAGGATCTCGGCACCGAGGGCGGCACGAGGCTGAACGGGCACCCGGTCCAGCGGACGTTGCTGAGCCACGGCGACGTGCTGACCGTCGGAGGCCAGACCCTGCGCCTGACGACCACGGCCGGGGCGCTGCGCGACGCGCGACGGGCGCGGGCCCGCCGGATCGCCCGGTGGGCGCTGCCGGCGGTCGGCGCGTGCATCGCGCTGCTCGTGTGCGCGCGGCTACTCGCCCCCTGCGCCGTCCGTTGGCTGGCAGGCGCGGGACCGCAGGCGCCGATCCTGCGCCGCGTCTCCGTCACCTCCGAGCCAGCGGGCGCCTGGGTCTGGCTGGACGGCGCGTATCGGGGCGAGACGCCGCTGGCACTCGATGTGGCCGTCTCTGCGGAACACCGCGTCCGGATCACGGCCGACGGCTACCAGGACTGGGAGAGGGTGCTGCCGCCCGGCGGGGACGTACACGCCGTGCTGGCCGAGCACCCGCGGGGGACCCTGGCCGTCGAGGCGTTCCCTGCCCACGCAACGCTGCTGGTGGACGGCAGGCGACTGGGGAGCTGCCCGACGCGGATCGCCGTGCCCGCGGGGGAGCGGGTCGTGCGAGTGGAGTGCCAGGGATACGAGGCCGCAGAACGGATCGTGACCGTGCGAGCTGGCGAGACGGCGGCGCTGCGTTGCGTCCTGCGCTGCGACGGTCTGGACGGCCTGCGCGCCCGCGCGCGGTCGGAGCCGACGGACGCGAGCGCGCACGTCGCGCTGGCCGAGGCCCTCCTGACGCATGGCCGGACCTCGGACGCGGTCGCGGCGCTTCGGCTGGCGCTGGGCCTCGTCGCCTCGAAGCGCGACACCACCCACTGCGACGCCGTCGCCGAGGCCGTGGCTCGCCTGTACCGCGAGCCGCCCGTCCCGGGCCTCGCGCCCGAGGCCCTGCCCGAGCTCCAGGAGCAGTTCAACGCGGTCCTCCAGGCCGTCAACGCCGAGTACGCCCATCCCGCGCTCGTCGAGGCGTTCGTGCAGATCCTCGATCATGCCGGCAAGCTCGCTCTCGCCGAGCGCCTGTGCGAGGACGCCATGGCCAAAGCCCCCACGGCCCCGGCCCCGTACGTCACCCTTGCCGGCCTGTACCGCCGCCGCGAGCGCTTCGCCGACGCCGAGGCGGTGCTCACCCTCGGCGAGGCCGCGCGCCGGCCCACCAGCGACGCCTGCTATGCCATTGCCGTGGGCTGGGCCGCGCTGGCGCCCCACCGCAAGGACGCCGCGGCCCGCGCCAAGGCCGAGCTGGCCCGAGCGCTCGACGCCTGCAAGACCCTGGGCGAGCGCCGCCGGCTCGCCGAGGACTTCCAGCTCGCCACCGGCATCCAGGCCATCGAGCCCTGAGCCACCGGAGCCCTCGCCCGTGACCACCCACGCACGCGGCACTCTTGCTCTCGTCGCTATGGCGCTCGTAGGCAGCATCGCCGGGGCCGGCCAGGACGCCGAGGCCCGCCTCCATCCCGTGTGCGTCGCCGTCTTCCTCAGCGACGACTGCCCCCACTGCAAGCCCATCGAGCAGGCCGAGGTCGCCAGGCTGGCCGAGCGCCTCGGCTGCGAGATCCGCACCCGCTACTACCACGTGGACCGCCCCGACGACTACGCCGCCCTCGTCCGCCTCGAGCAGCGCTTCGCCGACGAGGGCAACGAGATCCCCGTCGCCTTCCTCGGCACCCACTGCCTCGGGGGCGTCAAGGAGATCGAGGCATCGTTCGCCTCCCTCGTCGAGCGCTACGCGCGGGAGGGCGGCGCCGAGTCGCTCCCCGAGCCCGAGTCGCCGAAGCCCGCTTTGCGCCAGCCGGCGTCCCCCGACGGCCCGCCCATCTACGTCGCCTACTTCGACTCACCCGGCTGCCGCGACTGCCGCCGCGTCGCACACATGCTCGACGCCCTCCGCCACGAGCTCCCGACCCTCCGCCTCCGCACGTACGTCGCCTCCGGCCGCCACGCGCAACTCGTCCAGGAAGCCATCTGCCAGCGGGTCGGCATCCCGCCCCAGCGGCGGCTCCTCACGCCCACCGTCGTCGTCGGGAGCCGCGCGTTCATCCAGAGCGCGATCACCGACCGCGCCCTGCGGGAACAACTCGATGCGCTAGCAGCAGCCGGCTCGTCGTGCCCGTGGGCCGAGCCGCTCGACCTGGCGGGAGCCGAGCAGCGGCTGTGTGGCCGCCTGCGCTCGATCAGCCTCGGCGCCGTGGTCGCGGGCGGCCTCATCGACGGCATCAACCCCTGCGCCTTCGCCACCCTCATCCTGTTCATCAGCTTCATGCGGTCGGCCGGCCGGGAGCGCGGGCGGCTGCTCGCCGTGGGCCTGTCGTTCATCGCCGCCGTGTTCGCGGTCTACTTCGCCGTCGGCCTCGGCCTCTCCGAGGTCGTCCTGCTCGTGCAGCGGGTGCCCTACCTCGACGCCGTGGTCACGTGGGCCATCATCCTGCTGTGCGTCGTGCTCGCCGTGCTGAGCGCGCGCGACGCGGTGCTCGCCGCGCGGGGCCGCCCCGGCGCCATCGCGCTCCAACTCCCCAGGGGCGTCAAGGACCGCATCCGCCTCGTCCTCGTGCGCTTCGGCCGCACCCGTTGGCTGGTGGCCGGGGGCCTGCTCATCGGCGCGCTGATCTCGTTGCTGGAGCTCGTGTGCACCGGCCAGATCTACTTTCCCCTCATCAAGTTCATGGTCGCCTCCGGCGGCGACAGGGCGCGTGCCGTGGGCCTGCTGCTCGTCTACAACGCCTGCTTCGTCGTCCCGCTGCTCGCGATCCTCGGGGCGGCGTGGTGGGGCGCCAGCTCCGAGCGGCTCACGGCTCTCCTCCGCCGCCGCATGGCCGCCGCCAAGGTCGCCATCGCCCTGTTCTTCATCGCCCTCGCCGCCCTCATGATCGTCCAGCGCTACGTCGCATAAGGAGCCCGCCCATGCGTCCTCACGCTCTCGCCCTCGTCCTCCTCGCCGCGTCCCTGGTCTTGGCGGCCGAGGGAGCCAAGCCCATCATGCACCTCGCCGGCGAGGAGTGGGACTTCGGCACCCTCGAGCAGGGTCAGGTGGCGACCAAGGACATCGAGATCACGAACAGGGGCGACGCGGACCTCCAGATCACCTTCGTCCGCTCGACCTGCGCGGCGTGCGTGGGCAACGTCGCGGGCGCGCGGCTCATCAAGCCCGGCGAGAAGGGCACCGTCACCCTCACCTTCTACTCGAAGGGCCTCACGGGCCGCCAGAGCAAGGTCGTCTACGTCCACAGCAACGACCCCGCCACCCCCTACAAGGCGGTGCGCATCGTCGGCACGGTGCAGAAGAGCGCCCGGCCCGAGATCGCCGTCGCTGCCGACGTCCTTGACGTCGGCCTCGTCGCCAAGGGCCGCGACACCGTCCGCGCCATCACCGTCTCGAACACTGGACAGGCTCCCCTCACCCTCACCGCCGCTGCCTCCGACGGCTGCCGCGTCGAGCTCCCTGAGGCCAAGGCCATCGACCCCGGCGGGAGAGCCGACGTGCGCGTCACCCTCCTCGGCGCCAAGCTCGCCGGCCTCATCCAGCGGTACGTCACCCTCCACACCAACGACCCCGTCACCCCCTCGAAGACCGTCTCCCTGGTCGGCTACGCTGCCGACGCCTCACAGCTCGCTGACGCTCCCGCCTGCAGCCTCCAGATCGTCCCTGCTGGCGAGCCGGTCCGAATCCCCGGCACGGGCAGGGTGTTCGCCCGCACGTGGCGGATCACCAACCACCTCGGCGCCCGGGTCATCTGCCTCCTTCGCAACGCCGAGGAGCCCCAGCCCATGGCGCTCACCCCTGGTGAGACCCGCACACTAACCCTCCCCGCTGCCGTCCTGGATCCCGACGACCCCGCCGCCGCGCACCTCGACCTCTCGCTCCGCCTCCCCGCGGCACTGCCGAAGGAGTAACGGGTCCGGGAGAGACAGACTGCGTGCGAGCGGTCAAGCTTGGCCGGGATGGTGTGGCGCGAAGGCACCGGCGAGGGGGATGCGGGCGCTCCCGCTCGTCGCTGCGGGAGGCGAGAGCTTGGGCGGCGGGGGCGGCGTCACGTCGGCGAACAGGCCGTAGAAGGCGACGTCGCGCGTCACCTCGGTCAGCTCGGCGTGCACGGCGTTCTCGCCGGCCAGGACCGTGGACGGCAGCCGACGCCACGTCTTCTTCCCCGCGTCGCAGGCGTAGATGCCCAGGCGGTCCTCGGGCAGGGGCTTGGCCCCTTCGGCCTCGGGCCGCAGGTCAGCCTCGGCGTAGTGCATGCGGAAGGAGGCCGGCTTCACGAGCTCGAGGCCGGGCGGACGGAACTCGTACACGCTGCCCACCTGCTTGAGGCCCTTCGCCGCCGGAAGCTCGACGATGGGCGGATTGTCCACGGGGTGCACCGGCTCGATGCCCACGAGCACGCCGTCGCGGACGGTGGACTCGGGCTGGACGTTGAGGAACACCTTCCCGTCGCTGCTCTCGGCGATGCCGCCCATCTCCCGCCCGATCACGCGGGCCACCTGCACCACGATCCGCTTCTCAACGGCCACCCCCTTCCCGTCCTCGACCACCACGCGGACGGTGAACACGCCGATGAGATTCCGCTTCGACGGCGCGTAGCCGTAGTGGTAGGAGGTCAGGCCGGTATCCCAGTCGGCCAGGTTCCCCTTCGCCCCGCGGTCGGGGTCCCACCGCACCTTCCCCGCGGCCCACGGATCCTCCCGCTCCGGCGTCTCCGACACCCGCATCACGTGCCACTGCTTCGGCCGCCGCCCCTCGCCAAACTCCACCCGGAATCGCCGGAACCCCTCGCACCACGCCGTCCCGAACACCGGCACCAGCCCCCGCACCATGTCGCCATCGCGGGGGAAAGACATGGCTGCCGCCCTCGGCGTAACGGAACTCCCCCCGGCCTGTGCGCTCCATCCACCGACTGCCACGATGAGCGCTGCCAGCGACCAGACGGCGCCACAACCAGGGAGCTTGGGCGAGTACACGAAGCGCCAACACCTTCTCATCAGTGTGCGTGCCCTTAGCCGCCAAGTCACGATGCAGACACAGACCCCTGCCTCCTGCCGTTACAGCCGAGCTCCTGGACACCGCAGACAGTCAGCTCACGCTGGGCTGCTCGTGCGCCGAGTGCTAGGCCCCGGGAACCAAGAGCTATCCACGACGGCGAGATCACCTACTCGGTACAGCCTGCAAACGGCACGGGGCGCAAGGCCAGAGAAGTCCTACCGCCGCGGGACCACTTGGCGGCGTGGCAGCTTGCCTGCCGCTTCCTTGGCAATCTGCAACAGCTCGGCCTTCACAACGCTGTCGGCCAGCCAGAGCGCGTGCGTCTCCACCACGTGAGCCGACTTCGCATCTGCGCAGGATCGTAGTGCTTCCATGGCCTGTGACCCGGCGGGCTCACGCCGGTAGAGGATCGCCGCTTTGCAGAGGGCAGACAGTGCTCGACTGTCGGCGAGCCTACCCAGTGCCCTGGCTGCGGTGAAGACCCGAAGCAATTGAGGGGTCTCCGTGTATTGACCCTCCAGGACCGAGATGAGTGGCTCGACCCCTCTTGGGTCCGCGAGCCAGCCCAATGCATCGGCGGCCCATGCCGCATCATGGGGTTCCATGACCGCTCTGTTTCGGAGCTCATTCCCCTTCCATATCTTCTCAATGAGCAGCATCGGGGTGTCTCGGCACTGCTCAGCCAGCCCCTTGCCGAGCTTCGCGAGGTTCTCCGACGTCGCGCGGAACACGCCGGCCTGTGCCCACCAGTCGATGACGGCCTGGATGCGCTCCGGCTGCGTCAGCCGCTCCAGGACGATGCCTGCCATGACACGCTCCTGCCATGACTTGCCGTTCTTGGCGATACCGGCCAGGACAGGCCGCGTAGCCGCGCCTCGGCCAACGAGGCCATCGCGGAATCGCTGGTAGTCCTGGCCCTGGGCGCCGATTGCCGCGAACAACTCCGCCTCAATCCGGCCAGGGTCTGCCGTGACGTCCGCCGTGGCGCCCCACGCAGCCTGAAGCCACCCCAGTACCACGGCTCCCAGAGCCATGGCCACGCTTCGCGCCGGTGTCATCTTCGTCCTCCTTTCGCGGGTCTTCTCACTCGTCGGGCCACGCTTCCCACCAGTCTGCCGACGTAAGTGGCTCGCGCACGGCGTTGGAGCCGCAGTGGACCTCTCCGAGCTGCATATGAAGGCTCCAGGCATCGATGAAGACCGGCGACACAGAGAGCCCTGCGAACCTCGTCGCAGTGTCGGCCTCGAAGTAGTCCGTTCCTGCCTTCTGCGGGCCGTGGGTCTTGGGGAGGATGGCCAAGCCGCCTGCCACAAGGCAGTTGACAACATCAGAGGTGTACTCCGAGTAGACCCCTGGAGCAACCCTGACGAACAGCACGGGTACCTTCCTGACGTCCAGTGCGCCAGGGCTAAGGTCAAGGTCTTTCTCCAGCTTGGTCACCAAGGCATCGATGCGCAGTTGGGGGCCCGGCTCGCCGCCGCTCACCGTGGGGTAGTTCGAGATGTTGTACACGCATAGGTCCGTCAAGGCGTAGATCTTGGCCCCGGCAGCGTGCGGGGTAGCAGGTGGGCCCCAATCGGCCCTCGCCACCGTAATGGTAGCCGTGCCGCCTCCGCTCAGCACCGTGACGTACTCGTTGTCGACCCGGAGCAGGTCCCCATCGGCGAACCGAGGAGCTGTGAGAGAGAACACCTGGGCCTCGGCGCTGACGGGGGCTGCGAGTGTCGTGATCTGCACAACGCCGCCTACGTTCCTGACGAGCGTCTCCTCCACTGTCTTCGTCAGTGTTCCTGTGCCTTGGGTCCCCATGCGCATCTGGGCATCACCGTTGCCGGCCACCTCCAAGCCGTGCATGATATCCACCGCGCGAAGCGGACTCGGGACGAGGACGGCATAGCCACCCGGCTTCGGGACGAAGCAGACGATCTCATCGACGTGCCCAACGTCGAGCCAGCCGGTGTCAACCGTGAGAAGGTTGCCATCGTCGCCGACCTGGATCTTCTGCGCCTTGACGAAGCTCTCGAACTCAACCCCGTAGTCGCTCGTGCTGCGCATGACCCGGCCCATCGGATGCCCCGGCAACGGAGGCGTGACCTCGACCGCTCCCCCGTTGCCTGAGTTCGCTGCCATGACGTAGCCGAAGGACGACTCCGACTGCCGCAGCTCCTCGGGCCACGCCACGACCCCTCCTTCGTAGGCCTTCAGGTCCACGATGGTCCGCAAACAGCACCGCGTGGTCAGGGTCTCCTGTCGGTAGGTGCTCGTCAACTCCGCGTAGTCCTGCAACCAAAGGTGGCTGCCTCCTGCCTCCACCACGCTGATGCCCGTGCCCGCGAGCGCGGCGCGGATGGCGTCGTCAATGTGGTGGTTGGCGTACACCTTCTCCACCTGCTGTCCATTCCACGCGAACACGCACGGTGCGACCTGGAGCTGCGCCTTGTCCGACGCCCAGTCCCGCCACGTCTGCCCCCCGTCGCTCGAGAGCTGGTAGACCAGTTCCGCCTCGACACTCCCTTCGGTGTTGAACTGCTCTGGGGCGTACTCTTCCCTGATATAGTGGATCGACTCAACTCCGAAGGTCCACGTGCTTTGGTGCTCGGGCGCGGCGATCCAGTCGTTCGGCATCACAGCCTGCTTGTGGCCGGCCCCATCGGCCACACCCTGCGCTGGGCCAAGGAACTCGTCCTCGCCTTCGTTCCTGTTGTCGAAGATCCTGAAGTGGGCGGCTTGGGCATCCCGGATGCGCAGGATGGCGCGCAGGCCAGATGGGATCGCCGCGATGCCGGGGCGACGAACCACCAGATGCGATGTGTCGATGACGTCTCCCGACTCGTTGATCTTGTCGTCCTGATTGTCCTTGTCGGTGCTGTCGGTCCGGTCGCTGTTGCTGTTCGTCAACACAACGGCCCCGCGCTCGCTGTTGAACGTGTCCTCCTCCAGCTCATCATCGTAGCGCTCAGGGGAACCGCCGTCGCGGTCAGTTTCCACGTCAATGTCCACGCACAGGACGGTGTAGCGAACCGTGTCCGTGGCCTTCCTCTCGAGCAACTCGTACTCCAACTCGATGACCGCGTCATGCGGCTCCCTGCTCGGCTCGTAGCCCTCGACAAACAGAGTCCGCTGGTGGAGATCGGACGCGAAGGTCGCCCACTCCGTCTTCAGGTCGTATTCCCTCGTGTACCACGTGCCGTCCCATTCCATGGCAATCTCCTCGCCGGAGCCCTTGAGCGGGTTCCTCCAGATCTTCAGCCGAGGGTGCTTGCCATTGCCGTCGGGGGCGGTACCGGCGACACGGACCCGGACTGTGCCCTTGTCTGCCTCCTTGGGGTCGTCGTGCAGTACCGTGAGACCAAACGTGAACTGGAACTCCAACTCAGCCAGGTCATCCTCGTTGACAATGGGACCGCTCTCCTCGCGGTCCGGGGTCATGTTGAAGTCCTCGTTGTCGTCGTCGTCGTTGAACGTCAGGGGCAGGACATGGTCGTCGTCAGGGAAGTCGTACGGGGCGCGGTCCTGCACCGAACCGTCGCCGTTGTTGGGCGAGGCGGGGTCGTTGGCGTTCCCTGGCGTGCCCCCGCGGGTGCTCTCCAGGTTGCAGTCCAGGACCCACAGCTCCCTGCACTTCGCCGGGGGCTCACAGTACTCATGGGGCCGCTTGCAGTAGACCCGGACGTAGCCGTAGTCCTCGTACCGCCCCGTGTTCGGCCCTTCGAGATGGTACTGGGACGTGTTGTCCGGGTTCGTCTCCCACGCTTCAGTCACCGTGACCTCGGTGGCCGTGTTGCCGCTGATCTCGCGGGCCTGCCCAGCCCCCGTGCCTCCTGTGATCTGCGCCATGCCGCCGGCCCACTCGCTGCTCTCCCAGGACTTGCTGGTGTCTGTCAGCGTGGTGTCGCCGCCGCTGGTCGCCGTGCCGTCGTCGCTACGAACCCTGTCCGTGGGCAGAACGCCCGGCCAGTAGTGGACGTAGACCCGCGCGGTGCTGCTCACCTCGACCGTGCCGGCGCCTCCTTCGCTATCAACATGGGCGTACTCCCCACCTTCGGGCTTGTACTTCACGTCTGCATCCGTCTCGGTGATGTACCAGTCCGTCGAACGGCTGTCGGAGCACTCCCAGGAGCACTCTGGGTACTCACCCTCCTCGATGCCTTCATTCTCGAACTTCTCTTCGTAGTTCGCGACCCGGTAACCTGTGTCCTCGGCCTCCGCCTCGTCCCACCAGTCCGCCTCTGTGCACAACCCCGGCGCCGCGGCGAGAGCCAGGAGGACCGCCGTGAGCTGGAGCAGGATGGTTGTGTTCCGCGGTGTCATTGCGTTCCCCCTCCCTTTGCAGCCTTCTCCTCGGGCTTCTCAGGCTTTACGGAAGCAGCCTGGAGAGCTTCCCGAAGTGTCTTCAGGGAAAGTCGAGGCGCAGGCGGCCTGCCCTCGTTCGGCTCACTGGGCGGTCTGCTTGCCGCCTGCTGAGGCGTCACCTGGGCCACCCGCCGCTGATCGGCCTGGACGAAGACGGGGTCGAAGGCGAAGCACGTTTCGTAGTCGTAGGCCAAGGCACCACGCCCGAGCACAAGCGGCAGCACCAGAGCCAGCCCAATGGCGAACGCCCTCGTCTTGACCCTCATGACCCGTCCCTCCTTCCTGAGCGCCCACTAGGGCGCACCTGTGGCCTTCCCATCGTTCTGCACACGTGCCAGCGTGCGCTCGATCCAGCCGATGTCCTCGACGCAGCGACGGCGCACGCCGGGCGGAACGTCCTGGTCGCCCTTGGCAAGGGCCTTCAGGATCGTGACGTACCGCGCGAGGTGGTCATGACGTCCGGTGCGCTGGCAGATGCGCGCCGCGGTCTGGCAGCATTGCTGCACGAACGCGGGGTCGCTGCTGTGGAGCTCGGCCATGCGGTCGAGCAGCTCTATCGCGTCATCGTCGCGCAGGTAGGCCGTCAGCCACCCGGCGGCGGCCTTCGTGTGGTTGCGCGCGGCGACGGTCTTGGGGTACTCCCGCATCAGGCGCTCGGAGAGCGGATGTACCGTGCCGTCCCGCGTGCAGCGCCGGTGGCAGCAGATGATGCGGAGCCAGGCCCACGCGCGGGCTTCGTGGTCCGCCCAGTCGCTGTCGAGGATCCTCTTGCAGTAGCGGATGCACTCCTCGAAGTGCCGTCCTGTGTAGAGCCGATGGATGACCTCGTCGGCCTGTTCCCACGCCTTCTGCGGGCCGAGCTGCTCGCACCCGGCCATCGCGGCACAGAGCATCGCGAACTCGGGAAGGGGGTCTTCACCTGCCGC